>VBAQ01000133.1 GCA_005883765.1 Bacteroidota bacterium | reverse complement strand
GTCGCTTCGGGAAAGAGGGAAAAGATCTAGGGAGAGAGGATTCTAGTGGTGAAAGTTTGTTTTTCTTTTGGCACGGCAAACTGATCCTGTGTCTTCCGAGATGACAGTAAGAATTCTTTCTCTTCGTTCGGTTGACAGAATAACCTGGCTATAGAGTTTGTTCCGCATACTCGGAAATGTTGATTAGGGAACAGAACGTACAAGTGAGTGACACAACAGGTGGTGATAGTAGCGATGCAGCCAGGTAAATAAAAAAATTCACTTCACTCAGGAAACAATGTCTTATCAATATTCGGAATAATCTTCAGCGCATTTTTATAGTATACCTTTTTTAGAATATCATCACTCAATCCCATACCATACATTGCCCAGAAGGCGTGATATTTT
>VBAQ01000386.1 GCA_005883765.1 Bacteroidota bacterium | reverse complement strand
ATTTTATATTGATGCTTTCGGGTGAAAATAATGTTGCTTACGGAATTGCGATAATGGAGGTCGCTAAGGTAATATGCGCTGGAATTTTATTTTATCTTTTCCTCAAGAAACTCAGTTTAAATTCTTACGCTGCCATTATCGGATCAATTTGTTATGCGTTTTCTTCTTTTATTATCTTGGGCGGAGCTTGGAATATTTTTTCAACAGAAGCAGTCTATTTCGCATTACTACTGTATGCATTTGAAAAATTATACCAGGAAAATAAGATATTATTATTTCCAATTGCGGTTTGCCTCATTGCCATAAATCAGCCCTTTGATCTATTTCCCGTAAGCCTTTTTTTAATTATTTATACTTTATTTCGGCTATATCCCACACAGGCCCTTCTGACCAGAAAGACAGGATTATTTCTTGTAAGAATTGCAGGGCTGGGAATTTTAGGGGTACTAATGAGTTCTTTTTTTCTTTTTGCTGATGTCCTTCAAATGTTGGAAAGCCCCCGCGTGGGAGGCGAATCTTCTTATTTTTCGAAACTGCTTTCCACGCCTGTTCTCGGCACGGAAGGTAAAATGCATAATACTACAGCTATCTTGCGCTTTTTTTCCAGCGACATGATGGGAACGGGAAGCTCTTTTAATGGCTGGTATAACTACCTTGAAGCCCCTTTGTTCTATTTTGGCCTGATCAATTTATTATTGGTGCCCCAGGTATTTCAGTTCCTTGATAAAAAAAGAAAAATAATTTATTCAGGATTAATTCTCTTGTTTCTATTTCCTATTCTTTTTCCCTTCTTCCGCTATGCATTCTGGCTTTTCTCGGGTGATTATTATCGTCTGTATTCGTTGTTTGTCGTCGTAAGTCTTTCCATTTGCAGCTTGAACGCTCTGAATTTCATTGACGGGCAATTCAAGGTGAATTTCCTAATTCTTGGGCTGACATTGCTTGTGCTATTGATCATTTTATTTTATTCCTATTTCCCCGAACAGGAGTTCATTGATACAAGCATACAGGCCGCTACCTGTGCTTTCCTGATAATATATGCTTTCTTAATTGGATCATTGGCATTCAAACGAATTAAAAACGTCAGCAAGCTCGTGATCCTCCTTTTTGTTTGCACAGAGCTCATTATTTTCTCCAATAAAACCGTTAACACCAGGCCCGTTATCACGGGAGCAGAGTTCAAATCAAAAACAGGGTACAACGATTATACAAATGATGCCGTTGCCTGGTTAAAAGAAAGGGATAAAAGTTTTTTCAGGATACAAAAGGAATATGCTTCCGGCACAGCAATGCATGGAAGCATGAATGATGCCCAGGTTCAGAATTTTTATGGGACTCTTTCTTATAATTCATTCAACCAGATAAACTACATTAAGTTTTTAGATGAACTGCATATTATTGATGGGAAAAATGAGCTGCAGACAAGATGGGTCACGGGGTTTAGGGGAGTTCCTTTTCTTCATCCTTTTGCCAGTATAAAATATGCCTTGACAAAACAAAATAACTCCCAACAGCGTGATTTTAATTATGACTCTGTGACAAAAACCGGAGACGTCATAATTTTTAAGAATAGATATTCCTTACCGTTG
>VBAQ01000132.1 GCA_005883765.1 Bacteroidota bacterium | reverse complement strand
CACCAAATACGGTCCAACCAATGGTTGAACGGGCAATGGCACCGGCGCCTTTCGCGAATGCCAATGGCAACACCCCTAAGATAAATGCAAAGGAAGTCATCAGGATCGGTCGCAAACGCAACTTCACTGCCTCTATTGTTGCCTTGATTAATTCCATCCCCTCGTCTACGCGAACTTTTGCGAACTCGACAATTAAAATAGCGTTCTTGGCTGACAGACCAATTAATGTGATCAAACCAATTTGCGAATAAACGCTATTGCTTAATCGCGGTATAAGGATCAATGTAAGAATGGCTCCAAATGCCGCCAGGGGTACTGCCAGCAAAACCGAAAAAGGAACAGACCAGCTTTCGTACAAGGCAGCCAGAAATAAAAACACAAATAAGATGGACAATGCAAAAATATAAATGGTGCTGGAGCCTGCTTCAATTTCCTGTTTACTTAATCCTGCAAATTCGTAACCATACCCTGCGGGTAAAGATTTGGCAACTTCCTGCAATGCCTGTATGGCCTGCCCGCTGCTATATCCTTGTTTGGGATTACCGTTTATTTCTGCAGAGCGGAACAAATTAAAATGAGAAATGACCGGGGCATTTTCGATTATTTTATAACTCGTCAAAACACTCAATGGTAATAATCGCCCTGCCTGATTTCGGACATAATACTGATCCATGTCTTTTATATCACCCCGAAATGATGTATCGGCTTGTGCCACCACGTGAAAATTTCTTCCATAAATAGTAAAATCATTTACAAGGCGGCTACCCAAAAAAGTTTGCATCGTGTTGTACACATCGGCAAGAGATACGCCCAGCTTCTTGCATTTATCCCGGTCAACATCTACTTCATAAGCGGGTGTGTGAGCTGAGAAATAAGAAAATGCTCTTTCTATTTCGGGGCGCTTGTTTACCTGCGCGACAAAAGTATTGACCACCTTTTCAAATGCTTTTATATCGTCGGTGCTCTCACGTTGTTCCAGTTCAAAAGTAAATCCGGCAGTTTGTCCCAAGCCCGGTATAGCAGGAGGTTGAATCACAACAATACTTGCTTCCTTGAAGGAAGCAAAACGTTTTTGCATTTGAGCAATGATAGCCTGGATTTGCTGTGACTTGCTTTTTCTCGTACTCCAGGGCTTTAACTGGCAAAAAATAGTGCCACCGTTTGACTTGAAGGCAAACGTTACCACGTTTAATCCACCCAGTGCTGCGTAATGATTCACCGCAGGAATTGTCTTAATGCTGTCCATTATCCTATTCAAAATGACAAGGCTTCGCGTAGTGGAAGATGCCTCAGGCAACTCATACGTGACGTACAATCGTCCTTCATCTTCAGTCGGAATAAAACTTGTAGGTTTTACCTTAAATAACAAATATGTGCCTATAAGAATGCAAAGTAAAATAATGAGTGCATACCTGCTTCCCTTAATCACCTTCCTTACACCGGTTGAATACTTATCAGTTGTTCGCTGAAACCAGTTATTGAACCTGTAAAAAAATTTATTGAGGCCTTTCGAATGTTCATCGAAATGATGAGGACGTAACAACAACAAACTCAAGGCCGGTGTAAGTGATAAAGCAACAAATGCAGAAATGAGGACCGATATTGCAATCGTGATGGCGAACTGCTGATACAATCTTCCCAAAATCCCCGGGATAAAGCCAACCGGCACAAATACCGCGGCCAATATCAAAGCAATGGCAACGACTGGCCCCGAAATATCTTTCATGGCATGAATGGTTGCCTCTTGTGCAGACAAATGCTGATCGTCAATGTAACGCTGCACCGCTTCCACTACAATAATGGCGTCGTCCACCACAATGCCGATTGCAAGAACAAAACCAAACATGGTAAGTGTGTTGATCGTGAAACCAAGCAACGAGAAAAAAGCAAAAGTGCCCACAATAGCAACAGGAATTGCAAGGATAGGAATTAGTGTTGATCGCCAGTTCTGCAAAAAGAAAAACACAACCAGCGTTACCAATCCCAATGCTATCAATAAAGTTTTTACGACTTCACTAATCGAAACTTTTACAACCGATATTGTTTCGAAAGGAACAACATAATCCACGTCTACTGGAAAAGATTTTTTTAGTTCTGCCAGTGCACTGTATACTCCGTCTGCCGTCTGAATGGCGTTGCTTCCCGGGGCCTGGTAGATCAACAGGTAAGAGGCTCTTTTGCCATCGACAAACGAATTACTGGCATAACTGAATTTGCCAAGTTGAACACGGGCAACATCTTTTAAATAAACAATAGAGCCACTGTCAGGTTTAGACCTTACAATGATGCTGTCAAATTGTTGCGGTGTACTCAGCCGACTGTTGGTGAGTACAGAATACTCAAATGCCTGAAGGCTCTGTTGAGGAGGTCCACCAATGGTGCCTGCGGCAATTTGCAAATTCTGTTCCTGCAGGGCATTCACTACATCACCGGCCGTTAACCCTTTTTGTGCCAGCTGATCTAACTGTAACCAGATGCGCATGCTGAAATCATCGGCCCTGGTGAAAACATCGCCAACGCCTTTTACACGCAGCAAAGAATTCTTTATAAAAATATTGGTGTAGTTATCCAGAAAAGTCACAGCGTGTGTGCCATGAGGAGAAAAGATGGCTACCAGCATTAGGATGCTTGGATTACGTTTTCTGGTAACGATCCCTAAATTTCTTACATCCACAGGTAAAGAAGGATTGGCGATTCCTACACGATTTTGAATATCCAGGGCACCTGAAGTAACGTCGGCACCGACATTGTATGTGGCTGTGATTGAACTTTGCCCGCTTGAAGTGCTGTTGCTTTGCATATATGCCATGCCCGGCGTTCCATTCACCTGCGTTTCAATGGGAGTGGTCACCGTCTCCTCCACGGTTTGTGCGTCGGCCCCATTGTACGTGGTAGAAATGTTGACTGTGGGAGGAGAAATTTCAGGATATTGACTGATGGGTAAATTAATAATCGACAAAACACCAAGCATCAATATCACGATTGATACAACAATGGCGGTGACGGGGCGTCGTATAAAAGTATCGGCGATCATGATCCTTTCTTATTGCTGTTTGCTGGCAGTTGGTGTTACCCGCACTTTTGTACTGTCTTTTAATTTTTGAAAACCTTCTATTACAACCCGATCACCTTCATTCAATCCCTGTTTTACCACTACTTTATCATTAATTCTTGTTCCGAGCGAAAGTTTATGCTGAATAGCCCGGCTGCTGTCATCTACAACGAATACAAAATATTCGCCCATTTGCTCAGTAACAGCTTTGTAAGGAATCAACAGCATTGAACTGTCAGCGGCATTATTTTTTACACGAATATTCACACTCATGCCGACTTTCAACATGTTCTTCGGATTAGGAAAGATCAATCTTGTTTTGATCGTTCCGGTCTGCGGATCAACTGCCCGGTCAATGAGAAATACTTTTCCCGTTTGCGGGTAAAGAGAATCGTTCGGCAATATCAATGTGAGTGCTGCCTCCTTTGTCACCAACGAATTTTGCTGAAGTTGAATAAAGCGGGGAATTTCTTTTTGATCCACCGCAACATCAACCGCCATCGGATCGTCAGATGAGATAGTATTCAGCAAAGTCTGATTTGCCGTCACCAAAGCGCCCATCTTAACCTGCGATATGCCAATCGTCCCGCTAAAGGGAGCACTAATGAAAGAGTATTTTACGCTGGTTCCTACGTTACGGACACCGGATTTCGCCGCTTCCACTTGCATTTTCGCACTTTGCAGATCAGCTACCGCATGATCATAAACCTGTTTGGCAATGGCATCTTGTTTCAACAGATCAGCGTAACGATCCGCATCCTGTTGAGCTTTTGCCAGGTTAGCCTTTGACACATTCAGGTTAGCAATAGCCTGGTCTAAATTTGCCTGGTACTGTTGCCGGTCAATATTATATAGTCTTTGCCCTTTGCGTACGTGCTGCCCGTCTTTAAAAAAAATCCCGGTAATGTAGCCGGTAACCTGTGCGCGTAAATCATCCTGGTTCAATGCGGCTACTGTTGCAGGATATTCATCATAATAGACTGCTTTCTGTTTCTGAACTACCTCAGCACTCACAGCAATTGCAGGCGGCGTTTTTGCCTGTTCACCTTTTTTCCCCGGGTCACAGGACGCAAGTATTATTGCAAGACTGAGATAAAAAAGCAGTTTCATTTCTTTCTCCATAAATTATTTATTACTCTATTCATTAGCGATTTCAGTTTTCTCTCCAATAATCAATAATCATTAATCAATAATTCTTTTATTGGTTTCTCACCAGCTCAGTGTTCCCAATGCCTTCTGCACATCGATCTTACTTTGCAGTAATTGATATAATGCGGCATAAAAATTCAACTGCGACGATCGCAGATCGCTTTCAGCGATAATTACATCCAGGTAGGTTTTGATGCCTTGCTGGTATTGCAGCCTGATAACATTGTACACTTCACTGGCTAATTGAACATTTTCTTTTAGCGCCTCATAATTTGCGAGATTCCCTTTGTATAGTGCCATGGCCTGTGCATATTCTGTCCGGATGATATTTTGCAGGGAAGTCATTTCCCAATCCAATCGTTTCACCTGCCATTCGGCAGCACGTACCTGGAAAATTCTTTTCCCTCCCTGGAAAATAGGAAAGGCTAATTGTACACCCACATTTGAATTAGGAAAGGACCTGCTATACAGTTTTCCGAAATTGTTATTAATATAATTGAGGTTGTAGTTACCAAAAGCCGATACATTGGGTAAAAAACTCCACTTGTAATATTTTAAATTATACTGTTGTAGATTTTTTTCTGTTTGCAACAACCTGTATTCAATCCTGGCACCGTAATTAATTTCCTGCAGTGTGTCGAGAGAGGTTTCTCTTTCCAACTCCAAACTATCGTACTGTAATTGCAAATAAGCACTATCGGGATAACCCATAAGCTGTCTTAAATAAAAATATTTTGACGTCAGCAGATCCTGTTGTTGCTTACGTTGTGCTTTGGCATTGTTTAAAGAAATGGTAGCTCGTTTGTAATCCGTTTTATCAACAATGCCGCCTTTATATTGATTGTAGGCATCTTCAAGACTTCTGTTGAGTCTCACAATATCTTCATCCAGCACCGAAAGTTGTTTTTGAGTGAGCAAAATATCATAAAAGGCTTTACTCACGCCGGCTACCATGCCTATTGTCGTACTGTCTGTAATCTGCCTGGCTGCCTGTTTTACATCACCGGAAGATCTGAGGGCAAGCAACACGTCCCGATCAAAGATGTTTTGTGTCGCTGCAAAATCAACTGCAGAAATATGATGCGAACCACTTGAAACAAAATTTCCTCCAAAGAAATTCGTTGGCAATTGGAAATTATGTTGATAACTCGCATCGAGGTTCAACTGGGGTAACCAGTCGGCTAGTCTTGTTCGTATGGTTTCCCTAACTATTTTTTCATCGATCAACGATTGCTGAATGGCAGGCTGATGTTTTAATGCATATTGAATGCAATCTGAGAGTGTGGCATTGGGAAGAGCTGCATCCTGAAGAGACTGTGTAAGACCTTTGAATGAGAAACAAAAAATAATCCCGGTAATTATAAACACTTTCCGCATTGTGCTTGCAAAATATTAGTGAGGGTGTCTTATGTAATTATTTTTGGATGCAATGATAATGCCTGAAATTCCACATTATCTGTTGCGGCTGTTCATTAGTCCGTTATTCGTTCGTTAATGCACTCACTTGTCATCTTTTTTGTCGCGTCTCTTTTCCAGAGTATTTGGGACGAGGATCAGCAGAGAAATAATTCCGGCAAGTGAGAGTGTTGCGCCATAGATAAAAACAAAAGTATGACCAACTTTATCCCACAATTGTCCGGCTACAATGCTTGCTAAAAGGCCGGTGATACCGACGACTGTAGAATACCAACCAATTCCGCTTGCTCTCAGGTGTGCGGGAACAAAATCGGAAGCATAAGATTTTCCTGTGGCCCTGAATATTCCCTGGAATAGACCGTAGGAGATAAACAAAAAACCGATCAAAAAAATATTGTCGCTGATGGCAAAGCCCGTATAAGAAATGAGAAAAATAATAAATGAAATGAGCAACACGGGTTTTCTGCCAATCTTATCGGACAATGAGCCAGCAGGGTAGGAGATGAGCGCGGCCACCAAATTGTAAAAGGCATATACGAGCACAGTATTGAGCAACGACAACCCCTTCTCCCTAAGTTCAAGAATTAAAAACGCATTGCTTGAATTGCCAACGCCAAAGATAGCTGTAGCCACCAGGTATCTCCAATACGTTTTTGAGAACTGGCGAACGTGCAAGTCAATTTTCGATTTGGAACTTGTTCCAAGTCCCTTTTCCCTGACCAGGGAGATCATTAAGAATGCAATCAGGCCGGGAATAATGGCAAGGTAAAAAATATAATGAATGTCAAATCGCAGGAAAAAAAATAGCAATATTGTAATGAGCGGGCCTACAAATGCTCCCAGGTTATCACCAATTCCTTCCAGGCCAAATGCTTTTCCCCTGTGTTCTGGCGCTACGGATTCGGCGATCAAAGCGTCACGAGGTGCCGAACGACTCCCTGCCCCGAGTCGATCAGAAAATCTCGCGGCCAATACGACAGGCCATGTGTTTGCTAACCCGATAAAAGGTTTCGAAATGGCCGACAGAATATAACCGACAAGAGCAATTGGTTTTCTTTTTTGCAGCATGTCTGATAACCACCCCGAAAAACCCTGGATAATATTTTGCGTCGCCTGCGCAATGCCTTCAATAATGCCAACGATGCTTCCGTTGGCCTTAAGGTATTGAGTCAAATAAATGGGCAATATGGGGTATAACATTTCGGTAGACACATCAGAAAAAAAAGACGCGAAGGCGATCAGTACCGAGTTTTTAGTAAGTCCGGAGAAATATTTTTTGACTAACGACTTGACCATTTTTTTAAACCGCTTTCACGGCTGAATACAAGACCAATAGCAATAGAAATAATGCCGACTATTAGATGAGGCCAGTTGAAACCTCCTGCTATTGCAAAAACCACTTAAAATGCCCCGAGACAAAGATTGGTTATTTTTACAAACTGTCCTTTTTGAATCATAGCTCCCCCAATAAAACCCAGGCCGGAGATCACATGAATCCATGCGTCTGGCGTGGGAATATTTACCACCGACAGAAATTTTAATGTTCCGATGATTGTTGATGCTAAACCTATTACTATTGCCCAGATCCTTTGTATCATTTTAGTCTCCGTTTTCACTTACTTCGGTGTAAACTGCGCCAGTTCATAAATCCCTAATTGTTTTTCCAGAGCAGCTACTTTATTTACCATCATTTCAAATCCTCCTTCTCCAAAAAGTTTGTGCTCATTATTTTCAAATTCTTCACCGAGAGAATCATACTCATGTTGTGAGACTATTTTCCTGAATGCGGGGAACAGGACCGTGTCTTCTCTGGCTTCGTGAGGACGATACATCGCATTAAAAGCCGTGAGTAAATCAATTAGCTTTTGATTTTCGGCATCGGTGCGGGTGGCTTGCTTCGTTATTTGCGTGATTTGATCAGTGATATTCCTGCCCGCACGATGCTGCTGAAGCAAAGTATCAACCAGATCTGTTAACTGGTTAGCCTTTTTAAAGCGCGGAAATAAGTAATTCTCCTCTTGTTTCTCATGGTAATCTTCGACAAAGGTTCTAATGATGTTGGCGGAATTTAAAATGACTGCCACGTCGAATGCCTGCTTGCTGAGCAGGCTTGATTTGCAGTGGTCGTAGATGAGGAGGACGCGGTTCAACAATCCGTGTTCCTGCATCAGGTCTTCCGGGGGAGAGACTTCCTTATCT
>VBAQ01000383.1 GCA_005883765.1 Bacteroidota bacterium | reverse complement strand
ATATATAACCGCATGCAAGAACATAATTAGAACCCTTGTTTGCAACACCGCTTGCGTCTAATTGTTCTTCATCAAATGAGCTGTACAACCATTCCGTTGCTTTTCGTACTGATCTGAATTCTTCAACCAGGTCGCTCCAGTTCCGTTTGGCTGCCTTAGCATTTTCCGCAAATAGTTTTTCATCGAAACCGGACAGAGGAGTGGGGTCTTTTCTTGCAAAGCGAAGTGCCCTGTAACAAAAAACTCTTTCAGCATCGATCACGTGTTGTAAAATTTCTCTGATCGTCCACTTTCCAGGCGCGTAGGCGTAATCGATCTTCTCTGCAGGTTTTGATTTTTAAACGAAGTCATTAAATCATTTTCTGGAACATGGTTGATGTAGTTGTGATAAAATTCAGGAACACGGGATAGGTCTGGTCTTGCCATAAATTTGAAGTTTTAAATTCCAAAATACAAATCTCAAATTCCAAATAGTTGGAGTGGTCTTTTAATTTTTGGCTTCAACCTCTTATTTGGTTCTTGATATTTGAAATTTGGCTTTACTTTTTTAACTCTGTCTCAAACAATTTAAAAAGTCAAAAGCAAGCTAAAATCTTTCTGAAATGTTTTTCCTCTCCCCGCTTCGCTGCGCTCAGCACCCTCTCCACTGGTGGAGAGGGGAAGGGGAGAGGTAAATCATTTCAACATTTCCGAACAAGCTCATTTTTTTTACTTTTGATTTTTTACTTTTTACTTTTTTGAATTTTATTTCTTTAACTCTGCCTCAAACAATTTAAAAATACGTTTGTACTCGTCTGTCCAACTGCTCGGTTCAACAAATCCGTGGTCTTCCATTGGATAAGGTGCGATCTCCCAGTTATCTTTTCCTAACTCGATCAATCGCTGCGTAAGTTTTACGGCATCCTGGAAATGCACATTTACATCAACCATGCCATGGCAAATAAGCAAGTGAGATTTCAAACCTGGAGCAAAATAGATCGGAGAACTTTTTTTGTAAGCGAGGCTATCATTATAGGGTTCATTCAAAATATTACTCGTGTAGCCGTGATTGTAATTGGCCCAATCTGTCACAGGTCGCAATGCAGCGCCTGCGGCAAATACATCAGGGGCCGTGAACAATGCCATCAGCGTCATGAAACCACCGTACGAACCTCCATACATTCCTATTCTCTTTGGATCGACACCATATGTCTTCACAAGGTAATTTGCGGCATCTATATGATCATCCAGGTCTTTTCCTCCCATGTGACGGTAAATTCCTGTTCTCCAATCTCTGCCATACCCCGCGCTGCCACGATAGTCAATATCCATCACATAATAACCATTGTCGGCTAGCAGATTGTTGAACATGTATTCCCGGAAATAGCTGCTCCACCATTTGTGAGCATTTTGCAAGTAGCCCGCGCCGTGCACAAACAAAACCGATGGCTTTCCTGCCGCTGGTGTTGAGGGCTTATAAACACGAGCATACACCTGCACTCCGTCCCTTGCGGTAAATGTGATCAGTTCGGGGTCCCGCCATGGATAGGATCTGAATTCATCGCTCATCGCGTTTGTAGTGATCTGCTCCGGCTTGGCGCCTGGCTTACCTTCCTGTAGAAAAAGTTCCCAGGGTTTGTTGGAATAGGAATAAAGAATGGCAATATATTTTTCATCCGGCGAAATGGTGACCTGGTTTGCACCAGTCATCGTTGTAATTCTTTCAGTTTTTCCTCCGTTAACTGGCAGGCGATAAAATTGTTGCTCGCCCGGATGAACTTCGTTGGTGGTAATGTAAAAACTTTTTTTGTCTCTGGAGAGTTGCGCTTGCTGCACTTCATAATTTCCCGAGGTCAGTTGTTTTTTTTCGCCGGTTGCTACATTCACAGTATACAAATGCGAATAGCCTGTCGCCTCAGATTGAAACCAGAAAACATTTTCACTGATCCATCCTGAATTTGTTCCGCCAAATCCACCGGTTCCCGGGCCGCCTATCCACGCTTCATCACGTTGCCTGTCCATCAATTTTAATTTTTCTGCAGAGGTATCAAACAGCATCAGCCACCTGTCTTTGTTGTCCTGTGAGTGAATATCAATAATAGCATGACTTCCTTTTGGCGACCAGGAAACATTTGCAACTGTGATTGGCCTTACCGGCGGATTTTTTATTTTCTGTTCAAATTTTGCCGGGTAATCTTTTACGTAGTCGGGCAGATCATGAATGCCGCGAATCGAATCGGCTTTAATTGTCAGGACTGTATCTTTTTCGCGATCGTAAATGAAATATTCAGAACTATTCTGAGGAGCACCCACCTTTGTACGCCCGCTAATTTCTGTTGTAAAACCAGTTTCCGTAACATAAGTGGGGACGATGGTTGTTTTCGTATCGATGGCCGTTCTCGTCAATCGATAGCTAACAAATCGTCCATCAGGACTGATATTTAAACCTTGCACCGTTCTATCCCCAATTGGTATTTGTCTTAATTCTTTTGCTCTCGGCAGATTTTTGTTGTACGAGTCTGCAGCGTCTTTTTTTTCTT
>VBAQ01000385.1:1205-3154 GCA_005883765.1 Bacteroidota bacterium | reverse complement strand
ATGGGGTGATTGCACCCAGCGAATTGCAGCGTACTAAAAACCAGATGTTGGCTGACAGTTCGGAATATAATGCCGCATTATTCGCTGCATCATCTTATCGCCAGGTAGGAAATTATCTTGCTATCGTTGCACCTTACAACGGCATCATCAGCAAACGTAATATTGAGGTAGGTTCATTTGTAGGTAATGCTAATGAGAAACCATTGTTTGAATTGGAAGACAACGCCACACTTCGGTTAAGAGTACCGGTGCCGGAGATTTATACCGGTGCTGCGTTGCCAGACAATACTGGTGATTTAACTACACGTTCTCTTCCCGATAAAAAATTTAAAGCAAAATTAGTTCGCAAATCAGGTAGCATAGATAATGCTACCCGCAGTGAGATTTGGGAATTTGTAATACCCAATGACGACCGCCAGCTAAAAGCCGGAAGCTATGCAGATGTAAAACTCCATTTCCTTCGTTCGCAAGAATCATTTGTAGTGGCCGCATCGGCAGTTGTTACTACACTGGAAAAAAAGTTTGTGATAAAAGTTTCTAATAATACAACGCAATGGATAGATGTGAGACCCGGTTTTAATATGGGAGACAAACAGGAAATATTCGGTGAATTGAGAGCCGGAGATACTTTAGTTTTAAAAGGCAATGAAGAATTGAAAGCAGGAACAAAACTGATTCCTGTAATATCTAAATGACGTTTTATTACTAATGGTTGACCGTGAACAGTAAAGAATTAATAGCATAGCTTGTCGGATTTTTTTGCAGGATTTATATAGAACATGAATGAAAATAACGGAGTGGTTGAAATTGTAACAAAGCAGCTAAATGATTTTGAAAAGAAAAAATTTGTAATTAAAGGAGCAGATAACTTGCTTATGAAACTAAAGGATAGTGGCAAAGAAGAATAATATCATACATTAAAATGACAAGTCCATTTAAGCCGTTGCGCAATAAAATCTTTTTACGCCTTTATCTTTCAGAGACGATCAGTCTTTTGGGTGATGCATTTACCTGGGTGGGCCTCGCCTTATTGGCTTATCAATTTGGTGGTTATCATTCAGCCCTTATTCTGTCAACAGCGTTGACATTACGAGTTGCAGCCTTTATTCTTTTTGGCCCGTTGGCAGGCGT
Organism: Bacteroidota bacterium; assembly: GCA_005883765.1. Classification (GTDB taxonomy): domain Bacteria; phylum Bacteroidota; class Bacteroidia; order Chitinophagales; family Chitinophagaceae; genus VBAU01. Next base: position 2,023 of record VBAQ01000385.1, on the reverse strand, counting down.
ATTGGCTGACAGAATTGACCGCAAGAAAATATTATACATTACTCACTTCATCCGCATGGCAATTGTCTGTTGTCTTCCTTTCGTAACTGCTGCATGGCAAATTTATGTCCTCATGTTTTTGTTAAATGTTTTCAACGCTTTTTTTACCCCTGCTTATAAGGCTGCCGTGCCACAAACCATTCAAGATAAAAATGATTATAGCAAAGGCATAGCTCTTTCAAATGCCACCTACCAGATACTTGGAATATTAGGACCGGGATTGGCGGGAGCAATTGCTGCATGGCTGGGTGCAAGAGAAATATTTTTTATAGATGCCGCTTCATTCATCATTGCTGCGGTTTTTATATTAAGTCTTCCTTCTTTTTTGATGGGAAAACCTAAAAGTTCCGAACCTTTGCCCAACATTTGGAAAGATATTTTGAAAGGAAGCCGTTTATTGTTTGGAAACAAAGCAATCAGATTTGCATTATTTATTGAATTAGTTTCAGCTATTGCGGGTGCACAGATCTTAGTGAATACTGTTGGCTACGTAAAAGGTGGATTGCATCTTAACAATAAATATTATGGCTATGTAATGGCAGCCTTTGGCTCTGGCGCATCCATAGCGGCATTTGCTTCGGGCATCCTGGATAAAACAAAAGATCGCATAGCATCATTATTGATCGGCGCTGTATTGGTCTGCCTTTCGATTGCTTTTGCCAATTATGTTTTATTGTTTCCCTTGCTTATTCTGTGGTTGTTTGCAGGCTTTGGTCAAACACTGGCTGAAATGCCTTCGCAAATTTTGATTGCCGAAAAAATTTCATTGGATGAGCAGG
>VBAQ01000385.1:612-1160 GCA_005883765.1 Bacteroidota bacterium | reverse complement strand
CTTACCCGGTCGCCGGATTCACCGGAACTAATTTCAGAAACATAGATTTTTTCATAGGAGCTTGTATTGCCATTATTTTATTTATCTTATTTCTCATTTTTTTACGACCTGTTAACAGAATAAAAAAGGCTTATATCCTGTTTAGCTTATCATGGTTGCAATAAAAACTATGGGAAGGCAAAAACAAATACTTTTAATCATCACCTGTTTATTAACTACAGAAATTGCCTTTGCTCAACATAGCAGGCCGGATACTATTGCCGCTACTTACATTCAGGAAAAAATTTTATTTGACGGCAATCCCAATGAGGCAATCTGGGAATCTGCCCAACACATCAACAACTTTACTCAACGTGAATTGCACTTTGGTGAACCGGCTTCTGAAAAAACCGAAGCTGCCATTCTTTATGATAATAATAATTTATACATCGGTGTTTGGTGCTATCAACAGAATCCTGAAAAGATCGTTGCAAAGTTTATGCAGCGGGATTTTGACTACGAAAAAGATGATGTTTTCGGAGTATTGATCTCCCCATTTAATGATGGAA
>VBAQ01000385.1:0-514 GCA_005883765.1 Bacteroidota bacterium | reverse complement strand
GAATGGTGTATGGGATGCAAAAACAATTCGAAATAAGAAAGGTTGGTTTGCAGAAATTCAGATACCGTTTAGCACTTTGCAATTCAAACGAGACAACACGAAAATATGGGCAATTAATTTTGGGAGAAAGATCAGTTATAAAAATGAAGAAGATCGCTGGCAGGGGTGGAGTCGTGATTACAGTTTTGAAAATTTGAGCAATGCTGGAGTTCTGACTGGTATAAAAGATATTGGCTATGCAAAACATTTTGAGTTCAAACCTTACGGGTTGGGCGGCTTTGAAAAAAATGCCAACGAAAAAACAAATTATCCGGGTAAACTTGGTGCTGATCTGAATGTCAACATTACACCTACACTAAAACTAAACTTAACAACGAATACAGATTTTGCGCAAGTCGAAGCAGATAAAATACAAGCTAACCTCACCAGGTTTAATTTATTCTATCCTGAGAAAAGAGAATTTTTTTTAGAAAGTGCCAATAATTTCGGGGTATATCTTGGTAATAACAACCAG
>VBAQ01000006.1 GCA_005883765.1 Bacteroidota bacterium | reverse complement strand
TTGCTACTGGGATTAATGTTATATGCAAATGGTAACGATTGGTTCGGTTGGGGAAAGTAGTTGGCAGTGAGTTCGGAGTCGGGAGTCAGGAGTCTATAGCATTTTAAGGGTTGTAAAATTCCGTCAGAGGAATCGTGATTGGTGAGATTATTGTTCATTCATTGCAAGATCAGTTTCGCAGGTTCGGACTCGGAACTCTGAACTGTGAACTCATAACTCAACAATGGGGGTGCTTGGTTTTGACAGCGTAGATCTTTGAAAGTGTAAGCATGCCGGGCGTTGCGTAATTAGCCCGATAATCTGAATACGAAAAACACAAATGGCAATACACAATTTGCCATGGCTGCTTAATTAGTAATTAGGTAGTCATTATGGCCGAGAGAGAAGGCAGTCCTGTTGCCAGCTCCTCCGCCCAATCAAAAATAAAACAGGATGCTGTTATCGTAGGCTGTGCTGATAACAAAAGACACATGCAGCTAAGAAATTGATCGGTTGTTTATTCCCAGTCAGTTTTTGACAACACAAAATAAAATAAGCATGTAGAAAGCTTTTGGAGAATATGTTTGGACACCGGTTCGATTCCGGTCACCTCCACCTCCGCCCGCCATCCGCGTGTCGCTGAAGCTTCAGCGGAGGCACAAGCTTTAGCGACGGCGGGCTTCGCTTTTTTGTTGCAGTTGATAATTGCGCGGGCTACGGTGGACACGGTCCACTTTTTTTATTTTCAGGAAGGTTCGTTCGCCCGCGGTCCGCGGGTCGCCGAAGCTTCAGCGGAGGCACAAGTTTTAACGAAGGCGGGCTTCCCTTTTTCTCGGCGTTATTCATTATTTCGGGCGGGCTACGGTGGACGCGGTCAACTTTTTTTATTTTCAGGAAGGTTCGTTCGCCCGCCGTCCGCGTGTCGCCGAAGCTTCAGCGGAGACACAAGCAGACTGATATCCGTCAGACGCGGATTTTCACAGGAAGGGTTTTTCTTGCATATTGCCTGTCTTTTTCTAGGCCATCCGTGGCACAGATATTTTTAATCCTCAAGGAAATCTTTATTGAAATAGCTTTGGCAAAACAAAAATTAATCTTTTACGTTGTAAACTAGTCATAAGGTCCATATTTGCTCGTTACTGATAGTAAACTCATTTAATATGAACAAGACCGCACTACTGCTTGTATACTTATTCATAGCAGCAACATCGGCAATGATCTTTGCATCATGCAAAAAAGATTCGAACAGCAGCCATACTCCTTCGGCTTCTATTAAAGACACCAGCCAGACTGTGAATGAAGCCGTCGGCACTGTCAATGTAATCGTTAATCTGGACCAGGCAGCAAGCCAGGCACTCAAACTAAATTTCGCATTGACGGGAACAGCTGTCCTCAATGGTGACTACGAAGTGGACAGTGCTTCTTCCATTACAATTCCGTCAGGTGGCACAACTGCCACGTTAAAGTTTACCATTTTTGATGATGCCATTGTGGAAACAGATAAAACCATCCACGTTAAGTTTTCGAGTACGGGAGGTGTCAATCTTAGTAAGACCGACGCTACCATAACGATCCATGACAATGATGTCAGCCAAGCCGCCATTGGATTGCAAACTGATCTTTCTTGGGATGCGGGGACTCTCGTAGATTTAGATTTATTCGTAGCGAACAATGTTGTGATAGACACCGTTGCCCATACTGTCACAAGCTTTAACCTGGTTGATTCCAGTGAACACGACAAGGGATTTGAGTCGGTGCTCATCAAGAATACTAAGCCCGACGGGGACTATTACCTAATCGCATATTATGCATCAGGCACAAGAAACGTGAATTTCACTCTTAACTCAAATGGCCCCGGCATTTCAAACGCGACAACTGATGATTCTTTCCCCGTTTCAGATGTAGGCGCCGCCTATTTCTATGGCCCCATTCATAAACTTGGTTCTACCTATACCAAACTGTCGGGCAGCAGCTTTAACATGGGTACCCTGAAACGATATGTCTACCAGGGTAAGATCAAACGGTAAAGAATCTGTTAGAGATTCTTGGATCAATTACGCCGAATTCCTACCCGCATTGATAATTCCAAATGAACAGCGCATAGCCAACTTGCCAAAACTATTTTTCAAAGGCAATTGAAGATTGCCTTTTTCAATTTCCCTCACTTTCATGATGGCATACTGTTGTATGGTTGTAAGCGGTAGTACGATGCGTTCGCGCATTTGAATTGAAAGCGATTCCACGGGATAGTCAGCCATCAATTCATTTTTACCCGATAAAAGAAAAATATAACGCTGTGTGAGTTCATACTCTTCATAAATTTTTTCCCAGATCTCGCCATAGACAGGATGAGAAGCAAGAAAAGCTGTAAGAGGGAAAAAACATTTTTTCATTGCCATCTCGCAATTGTCAATAAGCGTTTTGAAATAGAGCGACTGGTGGTAAAGATTTTTTATTTCATTAAAATGGCCAAGCTCCTGTGCTTTTTTTAGAGCTTTTCCTACGCCGTAGTAACCTGTCACGTTTTGCTTTACCTGGCTCCATGACCCAACAAAGGGAATGGCCCGCAGGTCCTTCAATGTAAGTCTTGACAAGCTTCCTCTTTTCGCCGGCCTCGAACCAATATTTGTGTCAGCATAAAATTGAAGTGGGCTTACGTAGCTCAAATAGTCCAAAAAATACGGATGGTTTTTTAATTCGTTATAAGCTTTATAGCTTTCATCCGCCAGCAGTTGAATTAATTCATGCTCGTGTTCCTGTAAGGTAATTTTTTTGTCAGCGAAAAGATCATTGCTTATGCCAGCGTTGATCAGCTGTTCCATATTAAACTGGGCGGCGTCAATCGTGCCGAAGCTTGAGCTCACAGTTTGTCCCTGTATGGTGAGTTGTATTTCATTGTTCGCAATATTTTGTCCAAGAGAAGCATAGAATTTATGTGTTTTTCCGCCACCACGTGCAGGTGGACCACCGCGACCGTCAAAAAATACGACATCAATGCCAAAATCCTTTGAGATCCTGGTGAGCTCTTCTTTTGCTTTGTAAATACTCCAGTTAGCCATCAGGTAACCACCATCCTTTGTGCCATCGGAAAAGCCAAGCATAATAGTTTGTCTTTTTTCTCTTCGCTTCAGGTGACAGGAATAATTCTCGTTTTCATAGAGCTGCTTCATAATGTGACTTGCTCCCTCCAAATCGGCTACCGTTTCAAACAAAGGAACAATGTCAATATTGATATCATCAGCTTGCCACCCGCTAAGTTTTAAAAGGCTCAACACCTCAATTACATTTAAGGCAGAATTGCATTGGCTAATAATATACCGGTTGCAACCTTCTTTTCCATTGTAACCCTGGATCGATTTAATCGCCCGCATCGTTTCAATGGTATCTTTTTCGAAATCATTTTCAAAAACATTAACTGGTGCAGGCCTGTCGAGTTTACTCAGAGCCTGTATTTTTTGTTCGTCTGTTAATGAAGAATAATTTTCCGGGAGGAAAGAGGCTTCGGCATTCAGAGTTTCCAGCACCTGGGTGTGCACAGAGCTTTCCTGGCGGATATCCAAAGACGCGAAGTACAGACCAAATACTTCAACCTTATTGATTAGATTCCTGACCAGGTTAATGAAAAGACCATTGTGTTGTCGGACGAGCGTATTGCAAATCTCATTCAACGTTTGCAGGATTTCATTTTTTGTAAGCGCAGTTCGGTTACCAGGTATGAAAATGTTGTTATACAATTTTTTTTCAAGATCTGAGAGAGCAACATCAACTCCTTCAAATGTAAGACGTCTCTTCAGCTTCCTAACCTCCAGGTAGTAACATTTGATAATGCTGCTTCGCAAAGCATCTGCTACCTGCAATGTTGTTTCGGTAGTCACGAACGGATTTCCATCCCTGTCGCCACCCGGCCAAAAGCCCATATGGACGACCGGATTGGATGGATTGATCTCATCAGCGAATTGATTCTTTAGAAAATTGATAATACGGCCACCCGCCGCATAAAAAACATTCTCCAGGTACCAGATCAAACTTACGGCCTCGTCATAAGGTGTAGGTTTTTGTTTTTTAAAAAAGGGAGTTTTGCCCAACTGCTGCAGGTATATATTTATCTGGTCAGTATTGTTTTCCAGCAATGCTTTCGAAAGATCATGAATGATCCCGAGGACTGCGCCAGGATAAAATTGAGTGGGATGGGCTGTGAGCACGGGCCTGATGGAAAAGTCCTTCAATTTGTCGGCCAGCTCATTTTGTTTTTGTGATTGCGCAACGCTTGTTTCCAATTGCTTCAAAGTGCCTGCGCCATTCATATCGTTAATATGCCTGTACGCTGCGTCTTCAAGCGCATCAAATAACACGACCTGTCTTTCTGAATATTGAACAAACCTGAACAGCAGATCCAATTTATCCTTCTCATCGGTGTATGATGTGTGCTTGCTGAAAAATTCCTCAATGATCTCAATCGGATTTTTCCTTTTCTTATAACCATCTTCACAGTTAGTTAATAGCAGCGATAGAAGAATCCCTGTTTTTTCAATGCGATGAAAAGGAAGAGAAGTAAAAAGGCTATTGTATAACTGGAATTTAAGGCCTACCAGGTTTTTAAATTGTTGCAAAGCCGCTGACGACTGGTGATCCATACAGTTGTTAGTTTAAACGATTTAGAAAGGCAAGCAACACGAAATGGAAAATTACTCATATTTTCTTTTGAAATTGTTTGTTTTTAACCGATTGGTTTTTATCTTGGCTCACCGATCAATGATATTCGATCCCACACATATCACTTCTCATTTCGTAGCGGCACCAACGGTCAGCTTCACTACAACTACAACAACCCCGCAACCCGCGGGATTGTAATAACCATATTATGCCAGGCTTTCTTCTTCGGAAGGAATGAATAAAAAAGAAAGGTTTTTATTTATTCCCGGAAATTTTAAAAGGTAAAATATATTGCACCATATTTTTCTAACATTCAACTCTTCGCGATGCGGAGATAGGAGCAAACATGAAAGTATTAAAATTCGGAGGCACATCAGTAGCCAGTACTGAGATAATAGAAAAAGTGATCGACATTATAAAGGAAAAACTAAACGAAGAATCGCTGGTCGTGGTTATTTCTGCCTTAGGAGGAACAACAGATGCGTTACTCGAATGCGGCAAGCTGGCGGCAGCGGGAAATGAAGGCTACAAAGACAAATTACAGGAAATAGAACAGCGTCACATTACAACGGTAAAGGAACTCATCCCCATACAACATCAAAGCGCTTTGTTAAGCCTTGTAAAGAAAATGTGTAACGAAATTGAGGATCTATGTAATGGTATTTTTTTATTGAATGAACTTTCACCAAGAACTATTGACAAATTATTGAGCTACGGTGAATTGTTTTCGTCCCATATCATCACTGCTGCGCTGACTGCAAAAGGCATCGCGGCGAAATGGATTGACAGCCAGGAGGCGATCAAGACCAATTCTGACTTCGGTACAGCTAATGTCAATTTTCCGGCTACTAATGAGAATATTCATCATTTGATCGGTCAATCAGATGAAAAACTTTTTCTGGTACCGGGTTTCATCGCCTCTGACTCGAAGAATATTACGACCACGCTAGGCAGAGGGGGATCGGATTACACAGCGGCTATTTTTGCTGCGGCTATCAATGCCTCTTCCCTGGAAATTTGGACCGATGTGAGCGGCATGATGACCGCAGATCCGCGCTGGGTGGCCAATGCAAAGATCATTTCTTCTATTTCTTACCAGGAAGCAATGGAACTTTCGCACTTTGGTGCAAAGGTCATTTATCCTCCTACGATCCAGCCGGTCTTAAGCAAAAATATTCCGATCTGGATCAAAAATACCTTTGCAAAAGATGAGCATGGCACTGTAATTAAGAATGATGCAGAAAATGATGGAAGTATTATTCGTGGTATCTCAAGCATTAACAATGTTGCCTTGCTCAGCCTGGAGGGAAGCGGCATGGTTGGCGTTCCTGGATTCTCAAAGAGATTGTTCGAGTCCTTATCGGGCGCATCGATCAATGTAATTCTTATCACACAAGGGTCCTCAGAACATTCTATTTGTGTAGGCGTTGATGCCATCAATGCAGACAATGCGAAGAAAGTGATCGACCTTGCTTTTGCAGGTGAGATAGCCATGCTGCGGGTGGAACCCCTGGTCGTCGAAAAAGATCTTTCGATAGTGGCTTTGGTTGGCGATCATATGAAAAGCCATCCCGGCATCAGTGGAAAAATGTTTGGTGCCTTGGGAAAGAATGGTGTGAATGTTCGAGCCATTGCACAGGGTTCCTCGGAGCGAAATATTTCAGCGGTCATCAGTACTGCTGATGTTCGCAAAGCGATCAATGTTTTGCACGAGGAATTTTTTGAGACCAGCTACAAACAGATCAATATTTTTATTGCGGGGGCTGGCAATGTTGGCAGTAAATTGTTAAGGCAGCTGCATCAGCAGCAAAAATTTTTACGTGATCATCTGCGCTTGCAGGTTCGCGTGGTAGGAATTATCAACAGCAAAAAATCGATCGTTAAAAATGAGGGCATTGACCTTTCTGACTGGGAGAACGAATTAAGCAATGGGAATAACTCCGACATTCGTCAGTTCGCTGATGCTATTGTTGAGAAAAACCTTCGCAATTCCGTTTTTGTTGATGTAACGGCCAGCGACAAGGTGGCTGAGGTGTATGAAGGTTTGCTTCAGAAAGTGGTGTCAGTAGTAGCTTGCAACAAGATCGCCTGTTCATCTTCTTATGGTCATTATAAAATATTAAAAGAACTCGCCAACGAATTCAATGCAAGTTTTCTATTTGAGACAAATGTGGGCGCTGGTCTGCCGGTAATTGGCACATTGACTGACCTCCTGCGGAGTGGAGATAAGGTTCAAAGCATTGAGGCGGTGCTGAGCGGAACATTGAATTTCGTTTTTAACAATTATGACGGCAAAAGACTTTTTGCAGACGTCGTCAAACAGGCACAGGATGAAGGCTACACTGAACCCGATCCACGACTTGACCTGAGCGGTAAAGATGTGATGAGAAAGATCATGATCCTGGCGCGTGAGGCCGGCGAAAAAATAGAGATGGATGATATTGCAAACAACTCATTCATGCCCGCGTCATGTATGGAGGGGAGCGTCGAGAATTTTTATTCGGAAATGAAGAAGCATGAAGATCATTTCAGGAAACTTTATCAAGAGGCGGAAAAAAATAATTGCAAGCTAAAGTTCGTTGCTTCCTATCGCAACGCTGCCCCAACCAATGGCGTTGTCAAAGCATCTGTGGGACTACAACATATTTCGCCAGAGCAGGACCTTTATCATTTGTATGGAAAAGATAATGTAGTATTGTTTTACACAGACAGATACAAGGAACAACCTCTTGTTGTGAAAGGCGCCGGTGCGGGAGCGGACGTGACTGCGTCGGGTGTTTTTGCGGACATAATGAGGGCAGCGAGAGTTCAGTAAAGGGAGCTTCGGAGGAGTTTGAAAGTTGTTTCAACCCTTGATAAATTGAAAATGCCTGACGATAAAAATATTTCTAAAAGTAGTGCAGATAATAACGCCCCTTTAGGGAATACGAGTGTTGTAAGAGTTTCAGCTCCCGCAACGGTCGCAAACCTTGTGTGTGGTTTTGACATTTTGGGCATGGCTTTGAATGATCCGCAGGACCTGATGGAAGTAAGGCTTCTTGCTGAGCCGGTGATAAAAATAAAACATGCCGATGATTATGATCTTCCTGTTGAGCCAGAAAGAAATGTGGCTGGTGCCGCCTTAATTGCTTTGCAGGAGGCCTATGAAAAGAAAGTCGGATTTGAAGTTCTAGTCAATAAAAGTATAAAACCGGGTAGTGGTCTTGGTTCCAGTGCGGCTAGTTCGGCAGGAGCCGTGGTTGCGGCCAATTATTTGCTCGGAAATATTTTTTCAAAACCTGATCTTGTCCGTTTTGCCATGAATGGAGAGAAAGTGGCAAGTGGAGTTAAGCATGCTGATAATCTTGCTCCCTGTATTTACGGCGGCATCACGCTGATCAGGTCAATTCTTCCCCTAGACATTATTCCCTTATCAGCGCCGCCATTGCATGTCACCGTTGTACATCCGCAGATAGAAGTAAAAACTTCAGATGCCAGGCAAATTCTTCGCAAGGAAGTGCAGTTGAAAAGTGCCATTATGCAGTGGGGTAATATCGCCGGGCTCGTAACGGGTCTTTTGAAAAACGACTACGAACTTATCGGCCGTTCACTGGAGGATGTGATCATTGAGCCGGTAAGAAGTATTTTGATCCCAGGCTTTGATGAAGTAAAAATTAATTCAAAAGAGGCAGGAGCACTGGGCGGTGGTATTTCAGGAAGCGGACCATCCATTTTCATGCTGAGCAAGGAAGAAGAAACTGCACGGAAAGTTGAAACCATCATGAAGAATGTGTTTCAAAAAATTGGTGTAGAGTTTAGAACTTATGTTACGTTTATCAATCAAACAGGCGTAAAGTTGATGCCGGGTGAGTAATTAAGAATCAGCAATTAATAATGAATAATTATTGTATCGTTGAGTGGTCAATGGAGAGTATGTGTAGTATTGAGACAATAGTAGAGAATGACAAGTAAAATTATTAAGTTAAATCCAGGTTCCCCTTAGGGGGAAAGAGGACTTCATGCAGTATTACAGTTTGAACAGGCAGTCGCCGCCAGTTGATTTTAAAGAAGCAGCCATTCATGGACAGGCGCCGGACAAGGGTTTGTATTTTCCTGAACACATCCCCGTTTTCGACTCATCATTTTTTCACAACATTGAAAAGATGAGTAATGAAGAAATCGCGTACCAGGTCATCCAACCCTACGTGGGCAATTCTATTCCTGAGAAAATTTTGAGGAAAATTATTTCAGAAACGATCAATTTCCCGATCCCTCTTGCAAAACTGAATGAGAAAATTTATTCGCTTGAATTATTTTACGGACCCACGCTCGCATTTAAAGATGTCGGAGCCAGGTTCATGAGCCGATGTCTTGGATATTTCGCAAAGGAAAGGAATGAAAAACTGGTTGTGCTTGTGGCTACTTCAGGAGATACCGGCGGCGCAGTTGCCAACGGTTTTTATGAAGTGAAAGGTGTGGACGTTGTCATTCTCTATCCTTCGGCAAAGGTGAGTATGGTACAGGAAAAACAATTGACCACCCTGGGAAAAAATATTCATGCTTTAGAAGTTAATGGAAATTTTGATGATTGCCAGCAATTGGTAAAGCAGGCATTCGCCGACAAAGAAGTAAAGCAAAAAATATTTTTAACTTCTGCGAACTCGATCAACATTGCCCGGTGGCTGCCGCAACAGTTTTATTATTTTTTTGCATACAGGCAATGGCCTGATAAAAAACATCCCCCTGTTATTTCTGTTCCCAGCGGAAATTTTGGAAATCTCTGTGCCGCGGTCCTCTCTCATGCGTCAGGATTGCCGGTGCAGCATTTTATTGCCGCCTGTAACGTAAACGATGTGGTTCCTGAATTTTTGAAAACGGGAGATTACCATCCAAAAAAGACTATCGCCACAATCTCGAATGCCATGGATGTAGGCGACCCAAATAATTTTATCCGGATACTGGAAATTTTCGAAGAAGATATTTCCGAATTAAAAAGGATCTTATCAGCTTTCAGTATTACCGATGACGAAACGAGAGCAACTATCAAAAAGGTTTACAGACAGTACCATTACGTTTTAGATCCTCACGGTGCAGTAGGTTATTTGTCGCTGGAACGATTTCTCAAAAAAAATCCTGGTTTAAAAGGAATTTTCGTTGAAACCGCACACCCTGTAAAATTTTATGATGTCGTTGAACCTGTGATCGAGGAAAAAATTCCCTTGCCTCCTGCCGTCCAGGGGATCATGGATAAATATAAGGTCGCGACTAAAATGGATGTGGACTATAATTCGCTTAAGAAGTTCCTTTTGAAGTTGTAAAATAGAAAGATGAGTAGAAATACCGAACGCACAAGAGTGCGACGCAACCAAGGCTGAATAGTAATACAAAAGCTAGATCCATACTTATCTGCGAACAGTTTCTAGTTTCCAAAAAATCCTAACTTGCCGTAAACTCTTGCCACATGAAACAAATGGCCCTCGTTCTCATTCTTATCATTTTTTATTCCTCGTCTCCTTCACAAACAAACGGAAATTGGATAAATCTTTTTGACGGCAAGACCCTTAAAGATTGGAAGAAAGGTGCTGGCAATGCGGATTATAAAGTTGAAAATGGAGCCATTGTGGGTACGTCGGTGATGTCATCACCAAATAGTTTTTTGATAACGGAAAAGGAATTCGACAATTTCGTTTTGGAGCTCGAGGCAAAGATCGATGATACTACTTCCAACTCGGGGGTACAGTTTCGTAGCCATTTTGATGCTGCCGGAAATAAAGGGCAGGGAAAAGTGTTTGGTTACCAGTATGAACTCGATCCGTCATCCCGCCGGTGGACAGCAGGAATTTATGATGAGGGTAGAAGAGACTGGTTGTATCCTTTAAGTCTTAACCATGCAGCACAAAACGCTTTTAAACTGCATGAGTATAACAAAATAAGAGTGGAATGTTTCGGTAGCAGCATTCGTACGTGGATCAATGGTCAACCTGCTGCCATGCTTATTGATACGTTTGATAAAAAAGGATTTATTGGTTTGCAGGTGCATGCGGTAAGCAAGGCGGAAGATGCAGGCAAAAAAATTTATTTTAAAAACATTCGGTTGATGCCGATCGCCAAACCGTCTCCGGATTTTCCAAAATCTGTTTATGTAATGAATAATGTTCCTAACACGTTAACCCCTTATGAAAAAAAGAACGGGTGGAAACTTTTATTTAACGGCGTCGATTCAAAAGGTTGGAAAGGTGCGTACAAAGATCATTTCCCTGATAATGGCTGGAGGATAAAGGATGGCGTGCTGACTGTGTTAGCATCTGAAGGGAAAGAAGGGGGTGTCGGCGGAGATATTGTTACGACTGATCAGTTCAGCGCATTCGATCTTTCTTTTGATTTTAGATTGACGACGGGTGCTAACAGTGGTGTGAAATACTTTGTAACGTTGAAGGAGCATAATGAAGGTTCAGCCATCGGATTGGAGTACCAATTGCTCGATGACAAGGTTCACCCTGATGCCAAATTGGGACGAGATGGTGACAGAACACTTGCTTCACTATATGATCTTATTCCTGCAAATAAACAGGAAAGATTTGTGCACCCGATCGGTGAATGGAACACGGGGCGAATTATCGTTTATCCAAACAATCATGTGGAGCATTATTTAAATGGAGTGAAAGTATTGGAATATGAGCGTGGCTCAAAAGAGTATCGTGACCTGGTGGCGATCAGTAAATACAAGATTTGGGAACACTTTGGGGAGGCACTAAAAGGGTATATTCTTTTGCAGGATCACGGAAATGAAGCTAGTTTCAGGAGCATTAAGATTCGCGTATTGAAGTAAATGCTGAATTTCGAATATCGAATATCGAACATCGAAATTCGAATTCTGATTTCGAAATTGAGAAAATTCGCCGATAAGGTAAATCAAAAAACATGCATCGAAGAAAATTTATTAAGGACGCAGGCCTTGCAACTGCCGGCATTACTATTTTAAATTTTCCTCTATTTGGGAAAAAAGCACCGAGTAATAAAGTGATCATTGCCGTAATGGGAGTGAATAGCCGTGGGGCCTATCTTGCCAAATCATTTGCAGCATTGCCTGATGTTGAAGTGGCCTATCTCTGCGATGTGGAAGACAAGGCCATTCAAAATGGACTGGACGCTGTAAAAGATGCCCCGCGAAAGCCGACTGTGGTAAAAGATATTCGGAAACTCTTAACTCAAAAGGATTTTGATGCAATCGCTATTGCAACGCCCGATCACTGGCACACGCCGGCCGCTATATTAAGTGCTGAGCACGGTAAGCATGTGTACGTCGAAAAGCCATGCGGTCAGAACCCATACGAAGGAGAACTGTTGATCAAGGCGGTGAAAAAATATGGAAAGCAAATTCAGATGGGGAATCAACGTCGCTCGTTTCCAAACCTCACCTCGGTTGTGAAAGAAGTACACAGCGGCTTATTAGGTAACGCTTATTTTGCGAAATCCTGGTACACCAACAATCGGAAGTCAATAGGTTTTGGGAAAAAAATTCCCGTGCCTCCTACATTGGATTTTGAATTGTGGCAAGGTCCGGCGCCGCGAAGGGATTACCAGGACAATTTGGTTCACTACAATTGGCATTGGTTCTGGCACTGGGGCACGGGTGAAGCCTGCAATAATGGAACGCATGAAATTGATTGCTGCCGATGGTTCCTGGGAGTTGACTACCCGACTAAAGTTACATCAGCGGGTGGCCGCTACGCCTTCAATGATGACTGGCAAACTCCGGATACACAAACAGCAAGTTTTGAATTTGGTAATAAGGCCACGATTGCATGGGAAAGCAGGAGTTGCAATAACAATCCTGTTGAAGGTGCGGGAAGAGGGTTCATTATTTATGGAGACAAAAGCACGCTAGTGAATGGCGGCGGCGACGATTATAAAATTTTTGACCCCGATAACAAATTAGTTCGGGAAATGAAGTCAGATGTGAAGCCGGATCCTACCAATCCTGTCAGCGCGAGTGGCAATCTTGACTTTTTTCATTTTGACAATTTCATCAAGGCTGTTAAAGGGGAGGCAAAAGTCAATTCGCCGATCATTGAAGGTCACAAAAGTGTTTTGCTTTGTCATCTTGCAAACATTTCACAACGCACCGGAACAACGTTGCACTGCGATCCGGTCAATGGCCGCATAAAAAATAACACCGAAGCTATGGCCTTGTGGAGACGAAGCTATGAGAAAGGGTGGGAGCCAAAGGTGTAGACCGGGAGTGCTTGATCTATTCATCTCTGTTAAGGCCGCCTTTGACTTTTACTCGCAAATACTAAAGACAATACTTGTTCAGCCCGTATCTATTCGGTGCGCAAAGATTTTACGGGGTTGAGCCTTGCCGATTTAAAAATCTCATAGCCCACCGTCATCAAAGTGATCATTAAAAGTCCCAGCAAACTGGTTAAAAAAATTATGGGGCTTATCGACGTTCGATAAGCAAATCCCTGCAACCATTTGTTGGCAGCCCACCAGGCCACCGGCACGGCCGCCACACATGCGACGGCGAAGATCTTTAAGAATAAGCGCAAGAACATCGTGATCACCTGGCCCTCACTGGCTCCAAGCACTTTTCGTATGCCCACTTCTTTGGTCCTTTGCTCGGCCGTGTAAGAAGCCAAACCAAATACTCCTAGCACCGTAATTAAAATAGCAAGGATCGCAAAGGATTTCGCAAGAGATGAGACCCGCCCTTCGGAAATGTACATCCGGTTGAATTCATCATTCAAAAACCAATGGTCAAATCCTGTGTTGGGAAAAACAGCCTTCCATTTTTTTTCGATCGAGGCAATTTTTTCTCCGAATTTTCCGGCAGGCAATTTTATATAGGCGATCTTATCAATAAAATGAAGATGGGGATTCAATAATAAAGGTTCAATGGGCTGATGCATGGAACGGTAAGGAAAATCTTTTACAACACCTATGATCTTATAGTGGATAGTGGTATCGTACCTGACTTCACTCACCGTGGTACCCATCACTTTGCTGATGGATTGACCAAGCGCCTTTATACCAGCTTCGTTTATGATCATGGAGTTGCTATCGTTCAGGTTCCCAACCTGGAAATCACGACCTGCAACCAATTGCAGGTTGAAGGTTTTTGCAAAATCAAATTCTACGTTCAGTTGATTCCATTGCAATTTTTTATCTCCGAAGTCAGGAAACTTGACTTCTGTTCCTATCCATCCAAAATAATTGAGCCTGGGTAAATGATTGGCCATGGTTACGTACTCAATTTGCGGATCCTCCAGCACAGAACGTTTGAACTCAGCAAATCTTTCCTGCTGGGCAATTCCGCCAAAACGAATCGACAGGATTTGGCTTCCTTGCTCATTAAGCTTGGTTGTTTTTAACTGCTCCATTTGCCTGATCACAATAAAAGTGCAAATGATTAATACCAGCGCAACGGTGTACTGCACAGTGACCAGGCCTTTCCGCAAGAACTCGGCCCCTTTGCCTTTTACAATTTGTCCCTTCAAAACTTCGATGGGCTGAAACGCAGACAAATAAATCGCCGGATACATACCAGACAAGAAACCCATGAAGACGACAATTCCCAAAATGATTGCGATCATGACAGGATTTACCAGGGAAGCCAGTGTAAATGTTTTATGTGCGAGTGCATTGAATGGATGAAGGAAAATTATCACCAGCAGAACAGCCAGCACCAGCGACGATAGGATCATCATGAACGACTCCAGGAAAAATTGCTTAGCAATTCCCGATCGCTGCCCTCCAAAGGATTTCCTTAGCCCCACTTCTTTAGCTCGCTTGATCGAACGTGCCGTTGCCAGGTTCATGTAGTTAATGCATGCGATCAACATGATGAGCAAGGCAATAATGCTGAAGATGGTCAAATAGGTCTTGTCTCCCCGCACATTAGTATCTTCCCACAAATTCTTCTTGTCAAAATGGAGATTGGTCATTGGGGTCAGGAAGGTAGAAGCCTTTCCCCCGCTTGCTGCAAAGCCCGAATCAGAGTGTACAAGTTGATAGGCTAATTTATCCAGGGAGGCCTTGATCGATCTTGTATCCGTGCCTGGCTTTAGTGTAACATAACTCTGAAAAAATCCAAGGTTTCGCTGCTGGTCAAATCTTGTCCCTTCCATATAAAAATCAAAATCCTGCCCGTAAATACTTCGAAACGCATTGACATTTAAAATGAATTTTGGCTTGAAGTGGGAATTGGACGGATAGTCCTGGTACACTCCTGTAACCATCACGTCGATCTCCCGGTCGTTGGTCGCCCAGCGATGCTTCACGGAAATGATCTTACCCATAGGATCTTCTTTGCCAAATAATCTTTTGGCGCCCGATTCGCTGATCACCATGGAATTTGGATTCTCAAACATTTTTTGCTTGTTACCCTCGACCAGTTTAAAATAGAGAACATCCGGAAAATTCGGCTCGGCCCACCTGATGTCTTCCGTAAGAATGATCTTATCCTTTGCTTTATAATTTAGCGAAGTAGGATAGCCGACATAGGCAATGCGCGAAGCATGCACAATGTCGCTGCGATTGTCCTTTAAATATTTTACAAAAAACCCCGGTGCCTCTGTGTTATCGAAGCTTTGGCCATCGCCGTTAGTGAATGTTATGCCGAGGCGATACGTGTTTTTATAATCGGGGTGGATTACATCATAACGCAGCTCATCACTTACGTACAGAAAAATAAAAATCGCGCTCCCGAGACCCAGGGCAAGACCAAATGTGTTGAGTCCGGTAAAAAGTTTTTGACGCTTGAAATTGCGGAGTGCAATCAACAGGTAATTTCTTAGCATGACTTATCTTTTAGCTGGTGTAAAATGTCTATTCCCCGAAGCTGGGAGTGTTAATGAAAGATCGGCAAACAAAACAGATCTAAAAAAGCTTTTGGGATAAGTGGCAGGCAATTGATTGTTAATAAAACCAGGATTCATAACCTGCGGTGTGGCTTATGATTCTTCACGTTTTAAGTCGCGAGGCGGCAACAACAAAGTGAGAAAAAAGAGAAGAACGGATCACAGGTGCAATAGAATTTCAGAAACGTTGCAGTGTGGCAGGCGCATCCGGTAGAATTGCCAGACCAGGCTAACAATTCTTCTAAAAAAACATCGCATCATTTACCCTCTTTAGAGCAATCGCTTATCTTCGCGAAATGGAAGTGACACAAACGATGAAAGAGATTGTGCAACAGAAATGGACCAAACGTCCATTGATCATTAGTGGCCCCTGCAGCGCTGAAACTGAGGAGCAGGTAGTGGAAACCATCCAGCGTATTGCAGCTACCGGCAAAGTGGATATGGTGAGAGCGGGCATCTGGAAACCACGCACAAGACCCGGAAGTTTTGAGGGCATTGGAGTAAAAGGATTGCCCTGGTTGCTGAGAGCAAAAAAACTTACCGGTTTGCCCACAATGGTGGAGGTAGCAACAGGCAGACAAGTTGACGATGCGATCAATTTTGAAGTAGATGTACTGTGGATCGGCGCTAGAACCACGGTGAATCCATTTAGCGTGCAGGAGGTGGCAGATGCTCTGCGTGGTAAGGACGTGCCGGTCCTGATCAAAAACCCAATCAATCCCGACATTGAGTTGTGGACAGGCGCTGTAGAAAGAGTTGCCAAGGCAGGCATTACACAAATTGGGTTGATACACCGGGGCTTTTCCTCTTATGGCAATACGGAGTATCGTAATGCGCCCATGTGGCATCTTGCCATTGAGATGAAGAGACGCTATCCCGAAATGTTGTTCATCAATGATCCTTCGCACATTTGCGGCCGCCGTGATATTTTGCACGAGGTGGCGCAAAAGGCCATCGACCTCGATTACGATGGATTAATGATCGAATCGCACATTGATCCTGACAATGCCTGGAGCGATGCCAAACAGCAGGTAACACCAGAGAAACTGGCCGAACTGCTAGATTCAATTATCTGGCGTAGGGAAGACATCAATTCAGAAGAGTATCATGCGGCGCTGGAAAAATTGAGGCAACAGATCAATCATCTCGATGATGAATTGATGCAGATAGTTAGCCAACGAATGAAGATCGCCGAAAAAATCGGCGAATACAAAAAAAATAATAACATCACCATTCTGCAAACCAATCGCTGGAATGAAATTTTACAAAGGGCATTTCAAAAGGGAGAGGCGCTGGGATTGAGCAAAGAGTTCATCACAAAGTATTTTGATGCCATGCACATGGAGAGTATCAATCATCAGAATAAGATCATGAATAGTTAACCCCCTGTCCTCCGCCTAAGGCGGAGAGACTTAGGTTGGTCAAACTCTTTTTTATATTAATTTAAGTTTTAAATTTTTTGTGTTACCAGCTTCAGTTCCCTGATTGGACTTTTGTTGCGTCGCATGCCGACGCTCGCGGTCGGCATCCAGCCATTTATCGTCAGGACTCTTGTGCGGTTGGTATCTCTGCTCAACAGGAAACAAAAAGTTGAAGTGCTTAATTACAAAAATTGTTTATAAACTGAAGCCCGGCCTCCCTCTCCACGAGGAGAGGGATAAGAGGGTGAGGCTTAGCAATGAAGAAGCGTACTTATAAATTTTCCAACTCGTCAACCGATTATTACCTCGCTTATGGCATCAGCCATCTCAAAGAATTAGTTGACCAAAGAAATTCCGTCATTATTACCGACGAAAATGTTTTTGGTTATCATGAAAAGCGGTTCAAAAACTGGAATGTAATTGTTATCATGCCGGGTGAAGAATATAAAATACAGAGTACGGTTGATGCCGTGATTGAGGAACTTGTTGCCGTACAAGCCGACAGGAAAACCACGCTAATAGGAGTAGGAGGAGGGGTGGTAACCGATATCACAGGATATGCAGCTTCGATTTATATGCGTGGGATCAATTTTGGCTTTGTTCCTACTACATTATTATCAATGGTGGATGCTTCCATCGGCGGCAAGAATGGAATTGATGTGGGTGTTTATAAAAACCTGGTCGGCACTGTTCGTCAACCCTCATTTATCCTGCACGATCTTATTTTTTTAAATTCCCTTCCGCAAGCGGAGTGGGTGAATGGTTTTGCGGAGATCATCAAGCATGCCTGCATCAAAGATGCTGCGATGTTCAGGGATCTGGAAGCGGGTTCCCTTAAGAAATACCAGGGTCGAAAAATATCGGTGTGTAAATTGATACAACGTAACGCCATTTTAAAAACGAAAGTAGTTCAACAGGACGAATTTGAAAAAGGCGGCAGAAGGCTCTTGAACTTTGGACATACTTTGGGCCACGCATTGGAAAATCAATATGAATTATCGCACGGACAGGCGATTTCGATTGGAATGGCGTATGCTTCCGTGATCTCGGAAAAAATTACTGGTTTCAAGGAAGCCGACAGGGTAGCAAGACTCTTGTTGAAATATAATCTGCCAACATTTACTCAATTTGATAAGCAAAAGGTTTTTGATGTTCTTAAGATGGATAAAAAACGGGAAAGAAAAGTTATCAATTACGTTTTGCTGGAAAAGATTGGTAGAGGAGTAGTCGAGGCAATTCCATTAGATCGGTTAGAGAAAATTTTTCAAGATTTATAAGGTGATCGCAGTAATAAAACCATCAAACATTTCAGGAAATATACAGGCACCTGCATCCAAAAGCTCCATGCAAAGAGCTTGCGCAGCGGCCTTGCTGGCAAAGGGGAAATCTGTTATTCATAATCCAGGGCATTCAAATGACGATAAAGCAGCGATTGAAATTATCCGGAGACTTGGAGCAGAGGTAATAATTAATAATGAACGATTAATAATTAATAATAACGGTGTCGATCCTGTTAGCGATGAGATTAATTGTGGCGAGAGTGGATTGAGTATACGAATGTTTACACCCATCATAGCCTTGAGCGATAGGCGGGTCACCATTAATGGAGAAGGAAGTCTGTTAAATCGGCCTATGGATTTTTTTGACGAGACATTGCCTCAGCTTGGCGTTGAAATCGAATCCAATAGTGGGAAGCTTCCAATCAAAATTCAAGGCCCTTTGCAACCTAAAAATATCGAGATCGACGGTTCTTTGAGTTCACAATTCCTCACAGGATTGTTGATGGCCTATGCCGCGGCTGACGCCAAAGATGTTTCGATCAAAGTAAATAATTTAACCAGCAAACCTTACATTGATCTTACGCTTGATGTAATGAAGCAGTTTGGATTGAAAGTTCCGGAGAATAGAAACTATGAAGAATTCATTTTTCATAATGAGTCTTCACAAGTCTCCCCCACCGGGGGATCCCGATCGCTATCGGGATTAGAGGGGACCAAATATACCGTTGAGGGCGAC
The DNA here is from genome assembly GCA_005883765.1 of Bacteroidota bacterium. Lineage (GTDB taxonomy): Bacteria > Bacteroidota > Bacteroidia > Chitinophagales > Chitinophagaceae > VBAU01. Next base: position 25,568 of record VBAQ01000006.1, on the reverse strand, counting down.
TGGAGCGGCGGCGCATTTTTGCTCGTCGCGGGAGCCATTGCCGGCCCCATTACAGTTCGCGGTTTGGATATGACCTCGACACAAGCCGATAAGGCTATTATGAAGGCGTTAAGTAACGCAAATGCAAGTTTTGCCATCGAGGCAAAGGGAATTAAAATTCATCCTGGAAAAATGAAAGCGTTTGAGTTTGATGCCACCAATTCGCCTGACCTTTTCCCTCCTCTCGTTGCTCTTGCCGCAAATTGTGCAGGGGAAACAAAAATCAAAGGGGTAAATCGATTGATACATAAAGAAAGCAACAGGGCAGAATCATTGCAGCAAGAGTTTGAAAAAATGGGAGTGAAGATCGAAGTGCTTGGTGACGTTATGAAAATTCATGGTGGAAGAACTGTAAAGGGAGCAAGAGTTCATTCGCATCACGATCATCGCATCGCCATGGCCTCGGCGATTGCGGCATTAAAAGCAGATGGCGAAACAATTATCGAAGAGGCCGATGCCGTCAAGAAATCATACCCTGATTTTTATGATGATCTGAAAAAACTCGGTGCTGATGTATCTTTAGGCGCTAAGATCAAATTTCATGAATAGTTTCGGCCGCATTTTTCGAATTTCAATTTTTGGAGAGTCGCATGGCGAGTCCGTTGGTATTGTCATAGATGGGTGTCCCGCAGGCATGCCATTAAGTGTCGATGATTTTTTGCCTGATCTTGAAAAAAGAAAAGGCGGCACGCAAAAAGGAACGACTCCAAGACAGGAAGAAGACCTTCCAATTTTCAAAAGCGGGATCTTCAATAACAAAACAACTGGCGCTCCCATCACGATCTTATTTGAGAATAAAAATGTGCGAAGCGCTGACTATGAGAAACAGCGTAATGTACCCAGACCCGGTCATGCAGATTTTGTAGCCCATAAAAAATTTGCCGGCTTTGAGGATTACCGCGGCAGCGGTCATTTTAGCGGAAGACTGACCGTGGCCCTGGTTGCAGCCGGAGTGGTCGCAAAAAAAATATTGGGTCTCACGCAGAGGGAGTTGGAGGGTGAGGTCTCAAGTAAAATAACAATCACTGCCACCATTCTTGAAATTGGCGGAGAAAAAGACCTTGACAAAGGATTGCAAAAAGCAATTGATGAAAAAGATTCAATTGGAGGCGTAATTGAATGTCGGGCAGCAGGTTTGCCCATCGGTTTGGGAGAACCCTTTTTTGACTCTGCCGAGTCTCTTTTAAGTCATATCGTATTTGCTATTCCTGCTGTTCGTGGAATTGAGTTCGGAACCGGCTTTGCCGCGGCAAAGATGTTTGGCAGTGAACATAATGACGCCATTGAAAATATGGCGGGAAAAACACGAACGAATCATGCGGGAGGAATTGTTGGCGGATTAACAAACGGAAACGAACTTGTTTTCCGGATTGCCATCAAGCCCACGTCCTCGACTCCCAAAGAACAAAACACACTTAACTGGAACACGGGCCAGGTGGAAAATGCTTCAGTAAAGGGTCGTCATGATCTTTGTATTGCCCTAAGAGTACCAGTTATTTTAGAAGCCGTAACCGCTGTTGTGTTAGCCGATCTGATGATGCTTGAACAAAGGATCCCTAGAATAAGTCCTTCTTAGACTATGCAGTCTCTTTTAACCTTCTTGAATTTCGGATCATTTCCTGGATCAGGTCAGTTTTTTCAGACTTTCTTTCTTCATCATCGGTGGTTTGCGGTTTTACAAAAAGGAAAATCGGTGCAAAAAACCATTTATAAATCTCATACCACTAAAGCATTAGTGAAAATTTGACATGTACGGCTTGAAAAAATTTCCGACTTTTATTCAGGAGAAATAATAATCAGTCATCTTCCTGAAAATTTTTCAGATAACTCACCGAGTGGCACATTATTAGCCTAACTTTGCCGTCCCAAACCAATCCCGGTAGCTATCGGGAGGGTTGTTCATTCTTAAAATCTCAAAAATCAATACAATTATGGCTAAGAAGGTAAATTATGAGCTCTATGATGATAGGGTTCTTGTAAAACCGGCCGCTGCTGAAGAAAAAACAGCCGGCGGGATCATTATTCCTGATACTGCAAAGGAGAAACCTCAAAAGGGAACTGTTGTTGCCGTCGGTCCGGGCAAGTATGCAGAACAAACAGGTAACCTTATTCCGCTTAAACAAAAAATCGGAGATAAGATTCTGTATGGTAAATATTCAGGAACTGAAATATCCGTTGATGGGGAAGATTATTTAATAATGAGGGCCTCTGATATTCTAATGAAGGTTCCAGACTAAATTTCCTTATGTCCAATAGCGAACATAAGGTACAAGAGTCCTGACGATGAATGTCAGGATGCCGACCGCGAGCGTCGGCATGCGACGCAACGGAAGTTAAATCGAAGCGTTGCTGTTGGAAACAAAATCTAAATTCTGCAATCTAAAATCTAAAATTATTAAGTTATGGCAAAACAACTCTTCTTCGAAATTGAAGCAAGAAATAAAATGAAAAGGGGTGTGGATATCCTTGCTAATGCTGTAAGGGTGACCCTCGGGCCAAAAGGCCGCAATGTAGTTCTTGAAAAAAAGTTTGGCGCGCCGGGTATTACAAAAGACGGAGTAACTGTGGCGAAGGAAATTGAACTGGAAGACCCCATTGAAAACATGGGAGCTCAAATGCTAAAAGAAGTTGCATCAAAAACTGCAGATATTGCCGGTGATGGTACGACAACAGCTACTGTACTTGCTCAGTCTATTATCAGCGAAGGATTGAAAAACGTGACAGCTGGCGCTAACCCGATGGATTTGAAAAGAGGTATTGAAAAAGCTGTGGTAAAAGTGGTTGAGCACCTTGCTGCACAGTCCCAGGCTGTGGGCACTGATAGCAAAAAAATTCAGCAAGTAGCTGCAATTTCTGCGAACAATGATGAAAATATTGGTAAGCTGATTGCTGAAGCGTTTGGTAAAGTTGGCAAGGACGGTGTCATTACTGTAGAGGAGGCAAAAGGAACTGAAACAGGCATTGAAATAGTAGAAGGCATGCAGTTTGACCGTGGCTATATTTCCGCTTACTTCGTTACTAACAGCGAGAAAATGGAGGCCGAGCTTGATAAACCCTACATCCTGATCTATGATAAAAAGATCAGCAATATGAAGGATATTCTCCATATTCTTGAAAAAGTTGCTCAGCAGGGAGCACAGTTACTTATTATTTCTGAAGACCTTGAGGGTGAAGCGCTGGCCACACTGGTGGTAAATAAATTACGTGGTACGATTAAAGTCGCTGCGGTAAAAGCTCCCGGCTTTGGTGATCGTCGTAAAGAAATGCTCCAGGACATAGCTATCCTGACAAAAGGCATAGTAGTCAGTGAAGAGCAAGGCTACAAACTCGAAAATGCTGATCTCTCATACCTCGGCCGCGCTGAAAGGGTAGTGATCGACAAAGACAATACCACTATTGTAGGTGGCAAAGGAAAAAAAGAAGATATTACTGCTCGTGTTAACCAGATAAAAGCCCAGATCGAAACAACAACTTCTGATTATGATAAGGAGAAATTGCAGGAGCGCTTGGCAAAATTGAGCGGTGGTGTTGCCGTATTAAATATAGGAGCTGCTACCGAAATGGAAATGAAAGAAAAGAAAGATCGTGTGGATGACGCATTGCATGCTACAAGAGCTGCTGTGGAAGAAGGCATTGTCCCGGGTGGTGGTGTGGCATTCATCCGTGCGGTGGAATCATTGGACAAATTGAAAGGCGCTAATGAGGATGAAACAACAGGCATTGCTATTGTAAAAAGAGCATTGGAAGAACCCATTCGCCAGATTGTTGCCAACAGCGGTATTGAAGGTTCCATCGTTGTACAAAAAGTAAAAGAAGGAAAAGGTGATTTCGGGTTTAATGCTCGCACTGAAGTTTTTGAAAATCTTTTCAAGGCCGGTGTAATTGATCCTACAAAAGTTACCCGTATTGCATTGGAAAATGCAGCTTCGATCGCAGGTATGCTGTTAACTACTGAATGTGTGGTTGCAGATAAGCCGAAGAAAGAAGAACCTCACATGCCAGCTGGTGCGCCAGGCATGGGTGGAATGGATTATTAAAATAAGAATCAATAAGTCAATAGGTCATGTTGGTCAAATTGAATTTGATCAACTATGACCTATTTGATTTACCGAACGAATTTGTTTTTTCATTTGTTAGCCCATAAATGAATAGTTATGAAAAGAAGTCTTTCTATTCGTTTCAATGAGTTAATACGCAAAGTGAGGCAATGATTCAAACAGCACCGGAAGAAAGATGACGACGATTGGTTTGATCATCCGTATGCAATCTTTTAGAAATCCCGCTTCCTTAGCGGGTTTTTTGTTTTAATCATAAAAAGCGGTGGTTCTGTGCACATACGTTCATTATTTTATTTCAGCAAGAAATAAGAAGTGACTATATTCGGAATGACCAAAACAATTCTTAACCAAAATCAACTATTATGAATTCACAGAAATTCATCGTCGGCGGTATTGTCGGCGGTATTGTTTATCTTCTTCTTGGTTGGCTTATCTACGGCATGTTACTAAAAGATTTTATGGCGACCAATCTTTCAACAGCAATGAGAGCCGATGCAGATACTATTTGGTGGGCATTAATATTAGGACAGCTTGCCGGAGGCTTCTTTTTGGCTTATGTTATTGGTAAATCCGGTGCCACATCAGCAGGAGCAGGAGCTGGTGTAGGTTTTATTGCGGGGCTATTGGTATGTCTCAGTTTTGATCTCACTATGTATGGTGTTTCTACAACAATTGCTTCATTAAAAGGTCTGGCTGCTGATGTCGCTCTTTCCGCAGTCATTGCAGCAATTGTCGGTGCAGTTATTGGATGGGTAATGGGAATGAGTAAAAAAACGGTTGCTGCTGCCTGATCCCGATAGCTATCGGGGGTGAAAACATTATTGTTGTCCCACTCTAACTTGCTGAAGTGTGGGACAATTTTTTTTAAAGTCAACTTTTCATATTTTCATCGAACATTGATTGATAGTCCCGTTCAATCTCAATCCATCAATGTTCAATTTCCATTTATGTCCACATTTTTCGTTGATCCGGATATTGCTAAGGCCAAAACTATTTCTACTGATGTATATACTTCAAACGAGGTTTTTGAAATATTCAAAGAAAAAATTTTTGCCAACTCATGGCAGTTTATTGGTAGCAGCGAGCTGACAAGTCAAAAAAACAATTGTTATCCATTTACATTACTTGAAAATTATTTGAATGAACCATTATTGCTTACCAGGGAGGAGAGTGGAAAAATCCATTGTCTTTCAAACGTGTGCACACACCGCGGCAACCTGTTGATGTACGAGGCCTGCAAAGCATTAAATCTGCGCTGTAAATACCATGGACGATTATTTCAACTCGACGGTAAATTTAAATCCATGCCTGAATTTAAGGAAGTGAAAAATTTTCCCTCCGCAGACGATGATCTTCACGCATTGCCATTGTATCAGTGGGCGAATTTTCTATTTACTTCGCTTGGCAAAAAATTCCCTCCTGAAGATTTTTTTAAAGATATGATCGCGAGGGTAGGGTGGATGCCTTTCAATGATTTTCATTTTCATCCGGACCTGTCAAAAGAGTATTTTGTGAAAGCAAACTGGGCATTGTACTGTGAGAACTATCTCGAGGGGTTTCATATTCCTTTCGTGCACGCCGGGTTAAATGCAATGATTGATTATGGAGACTATGAGACGGAACTTTTCTTTCCTTTTTCCAGTTTGCAGATCGGCATCAGTAAAACGGGTGAAGATTGTTTTGACCTTCCTTCCTCATCACCAGATCATGGAAAGAACGTCGCGGCTTATTATTTCTGGATATTCCCAAATATGATGTTCAACTTTTATCCCTGGGGTTTATCGGTAAATGTAGTGCAACCGCATGCCGTTGGAAAAACTAAAATATCTTTCTTCAGCTATGTGTGGAAGGAAGAAAAACGAAACGCAGGCGCCGGTGGAGATCTTGACAAAGTTGAATTGGAGGATGAGGAGATCGTGCAAAAAGTGCAAAAAGGAGTCCGCTCCAGGTTTTACAGGCACGGGCGATATTCAGTAACCAGGGAGAAAGGAACACATCATTTCCATAGACTACTAGCCGAATTTCTGAACCAATAAATTTAATGCCCGAACCACAACTTCAAAAAACTATCGGTCTTTGGTCCGCCACCACCATCGTGATAGGCAGTGTAATTGGCTCCAGCATCTTTATGAAGCCGGCTACCATGGCCGGACAACTAGGCTCTCCTTATTTATTGATCATAGTTTGGACTGTGGCAGGGCTCATTTCCATATTCGGAGCTATGGCATTTGCCGAATTGGGAACTATGTTTCCGGAAACAGGTGGGCAATATGTTTATCTTCAAAAAACCTACGGAGAATTTATCGCATACTTGTATGGATGGGGAAGCATTGCAGTGATCAATACTGCGGCTATTGCGGCCATTGCTTTTGTATGTGCAGAGTACGCCGGCGATTTTATCCCGCTGCCCCATTTTGCACTGGCAGTTGAACATTCAATTATTTTTCATGTTCCAATGATCGGCGACATTTTGCCTTTGCAAAATTTTGGAGTCAAAATGTTGGCTATAGCTATCATTATGACGCTCACTATTGCAAACTACCTCAGTGTGAGATCAGGCAATGCGATCCAATTTATTTCGACGCTTTTAAAAGCACTGGCTTTAATAATTCTTGTATTTGGAATTTTATTTTCCGGCAAAGGCTCAACAGAAAATTTCATTAAAAACTCGGCGAGCTTTAATTTCAACGGTTGGAAGATTTTTGTGGCATTTATGGCGGCCACAACGGGTGCATTCGCAGCCTATGATGGATGGAACAACCTGAACATGGTTGCAGGCGAGATAAAAGATCCAAGCAAGAATATCACAAAAAGTTTGCTGATAGGTTTGTTTGCCTGCATTGTCATCTACGTCGTTGTGACCTTAGCATATATGTATGTTCTGCCCATTGATGCCATGGCAGCATCCCCATTGGTCGCAAGTGATGCTACCGCCAAAGTGTTTGGCAGCGCGGGTGGTACCATGATCGCCGTTTTAATTGTTGTTTCGACATTTGGAGCCACCAGCGTAAATCTTCTCGCCAATGCCAGGGTTGTTTTTGCCATGGCAGAATCCAAAAGTTTTTTTTCGTGGGCAGGCAAAATTCATCCCCGTTTCCGAACGCCTGGCAATTCTGTTTTAGTCCTGGGGATTTGGAGCAGTTTGTTTGTCATAAGCGGTTCCTTTGACATACTAGCCGACATGTTCATTTTTATGTCGTGGGTTTTTTATGGTTTGGTGGTGCTAGCGGTTTTCATCCTGCGTAAAAAAATGCCATCGGCGGCAAGACCCTATAAAGTAACCGGCTATCCCTTAGTTCCACTAATTTTTATTTTATTTACGAGCTTTTATTTAGTTACCACTGTTTACAATGACATTAATAATTACGCTAGCGGAAAAGCCCCATTTATTAATTCTGTGTTTGGCATGCTGCTTACTGCCAGCGGTATACCCTTATTCTTCTATTTCCGGGCAAGGAGTAAAAATTAATTAAAGTTCATATTCAACCGATAATTATCAATTTTTCTGGGTCCTCTTGACAGTAATGGTTCTTTTTTCTACTTTAGCGCACCAATCAACGATGCTCTTTAAATAGGAATCCATTTTCCTACCTCACCTGTTAATTGCTATGGGAAAAACTTGTATCCAGACTATAGCATATATCCCGAGCCGTTGGGACATTCGGGTTGAAGCCGCCGAAAACAAGACATTAAAGCATTGAACTCCGCCGAAAGACGGAGTTTTTTTTAATCTCTTGCCTCTGGTATTTTAAAAGGTGCGCATCCGGGCATGGTCACTGGAAGAGCGATATTCAGCTGGCTACATCATTTTTTTTATCAATTTTCCAAGCATCATTAACCCGTAATCGACGTCACCACTCCACGGCTTTCCGAAGCTGATGCGGATGAAATTCGAATAGTTACAGCTCGCAGAAAAAATTCTGCCCGGCACCACCGAAATTTTATGCTTCATGGCTTCATTGCGCAACTTGAAGGAGTTTATTTTTTTATTCAGTTCAAGCCACAAAACAAAACCCCCGTGAGGGCGGGAAATTTTTGTATCGGAAGGGAAGTATTCAATGATTGCCTGCACATATTTGAGGCTTTGCGTGTGGAGAGCCCTGCGAAGGTTTTTAAGATGGTATTCATAGCGGCCAATCTTTAGAAAATGAGCAATTGCTGCCTGCGTCAGTGTGGGGCTGCTGATGTTGTGTATTCGTTTTATTTGTTTTACCGGCTCGAAAAATTTTCCTGGAATTGTCCAACCAATACGATAACCGGGAGTAAGCGATTTGGACAGCGACGAACAATGCATCACCATTCCTTTTTTATCAAAATACTTGCAAGTCTTTGGCCTGCTTTTCCCAAAATACAATTCACCATAAATGTCATCTTCAATTAAGGGGATGTTGTGTTTTGTGATCATCTCGACCAGCTTCTTCTTGTTTTCATCAGGCATGCAACTACCTAATGGATTATTGAAATTGGGAACTACGATGCAAGCCTTGATACAACATTTGTCGATGGCCTTTTGTAAACAATCAAGCTCAATACCGTTAACCGCACACGAAGTGATTTCCACTACTTTTAAACCAAGACTTTCAACGGCCTGGTAAATTCCAAAATAGGTAGGGCATTCCACGGCCACAGTGTCGCCCGGTTTTGTTACCGCTCTCAAGCAAATTGTTATGGCTTCAAGACAACCGGAAGTGACGATCACTTCCTCCGGTTCTATTTTTCCTCCCCAGTTGAAAGCAAGTTTTGCGATCTGTTTTCTCAATTCAATATTGCCTTGCGTGTGTTCATAATTTATACAATGATCGTTACTGTTTCGCAAAGCATATACTACTGATTTGTTCAGCTTTGCTGCAGGTAGAAGCGAAATATCGGGAACTGCCAGTGCAAAATTTATTACGTCATGGGCGGTGATGTCAGTGTAAATGGAGGCGATCATTTCTTTAACGCTCACATCATGTGATACCGGTTCAGGCTGCAATTGTTTTGGCATAGCGGGAAAACGTTTGTGATTAAAACGCACATAATATCCCGACTTCGGTCGTGATTCAATCAGGCCTTTTCCTTCCAGGTGATAATATGCCTGGAACGCAGTTCCCATGCTGATACCATATTCTTCACTCAACATTCGCACAGAAGGAAGTTTGTCGCCGATCTTGAGAACTTCCTCATCGATCATTTTTTCAATACCACCTGCTACCTGCAGGTATATGTGGTCAGTGGTTGCCGTGATCGCTTTTTGCATGACACATGATTTAAGACTTCAAAGATAATCTGATCTAGTCAAAAATAAAGAAACTGAATCTGTTTTTTTTAAAAAAACTGGAGGAATTTTGTGTTGCATTGGTTATTAAACGAGAACAACGAAAATGAAAACAGAATCAGGCAGAGCATACATTGCATTGGGATTGGTTAGCTTCTTTTGGGGCACGACTTATATTGCTTCGCGCATAGGAGCGCAGCACATGCCTGGCCTTTTTGTGTCCGGGGTAAGACAATTTCTATCGGGTTCAATATTGGTGAGTTTCTTTTTAGCAAGAGGGTACTCATTACCCAACTGGGAAGCATTGAAAAAAATTTCATTGCAGGGAATTTTGTTATTGTGTATAGCGAACGGGCTGCTCACCTGGTCGCTGGAATACATCAGCAGTGGTTTAGCCGCCATAATTGCCGCATTGGTTCCATTGTTCATTACCATTTTTACCCTCTGGCTTTCACGTTGCACAAAAATTACAAGATGGATGATCATCGGAATGCTCATTGGTTTTGGCGGAGTGCTCACCATATTTTACGATTACCTGGGTCAAATGCACAATAAGTCATTCTTGTTTGGGGTAATATTGGCACTGCTTTCCACACTGAGCTGGTCTTTTGGGACCGTATATACTTCAAAACAAAAATTATCCACCGATATTTTGTTTACCGTAGGATTACAGATGCTGATCGCTGGTTTTGTGATGCTCATCATTTGCGGCGTTACCGGTAAGTATGTAAATCTTGCGGATACCGGTCATGCTTCGTGGTTTGCATTGGGCTACCTGATAGTTTTTGGTTCGCTCCTCGCTTATTCGGCTTATGTATTTGCCATTAGCAAACTGCCGCCAGCGCAGGTTTCAATCTATGCTTACATCAATCCCATTGTTGCGGTTGGATTGGGCTGGCTATTGTTACAGGAAAAAATGAATGCAAATATGTTACTGGGAACTTTTATCACACTAGCCGGAGTGTGGCTGGTAAATAAAGAATTCAAAAAAATAAAAACGGAATGATCTTAAAGAACAAACTGTTTAGTATATGAATATAAAAGTAATCACGGCAGATCCATCACATGCTTTTACCATTTCATCGATCGGTAAGCAATCCTTTCGTGATGCATTTGCCCACCTTTTTAAAAATAAAGAAGAATTGCTGGAATACCTGGAATTTACCTATCACCCGGACAAAAATGGCGAAAAGCCTGGAGAAAGAGAACAATGTTTTCTTCCTGGCTTTTGTGGAAAATGTCCCGGTTGGTTTTGCAAAAGTGAAAAAACATTCATTGAACGAACAGATTGAATCGATAGCGCAAATGGAATTGCAAAAGATCTATGTGCTGTCCTATTATCACGGAAGTGGCGCGGGGCAGGCATTATTTCAGGCGGTGGTTGACCTTGCCAATGAGATTCAACCGGATTTTCTTTGGCTCGATACACATGTCAGTAATGCAAAAGCCATTCGCTTTTATGAAAAAAATGGTTTCCGAAAATCAGGCAAGTATCATTTTACAATTGGTACGCAGACATTCGAATATCACCTGATGTCGTTGCCGATAACAGTCATGCAGCCCTGTTGCTGAAAAATTTCGAGACATGAGCGAGAAAAAGAATGGAGACATTATGATCAGGCTTGCGAAAGCTGAAGACGGAGCTACTATTGCTTCGCTGCTTCATGATTCTTTTCTTGAGTACAAATCATTGTACACAGAAAAGGCATTTGTCGCGACGACCCTCGCAATTTCTAAGATACAGCAGCGCATTGACGACAGAACGATTTGGGTCGCATTGCTCGACAATGTCATTAGTGGTACGATCTCCCTTTTACCGGTTGATCGCGGATTATACATAAAAAGTGTGGCTGTCGCGCCCGCTGCCCGGGGAAAAGGTTTGGGAAAGGCATTGATGAAGCACGCGGAGCACGAAGCGTTAAAAATGAATCTTCGAACTCTTGAACTTACCACGACACCTTTTCTTTTTGAAGCAATTAAGTTATACGATAGCCTCGGATTTGAACCTTGCGGATTCGAAGATCTTTATGGCACCGAATTGATCAAGATGAAGAAAAATTTGAGATCAGACGCCGTTCTTTTAAACAAAGACAACAGTGTGTTGCAATAGTTAGAATTATGAAAACATTAGGTCTCATAGGAGGAACAAGTTGGCATTCAACTGTTGAATATTACCGAATAATTAATCAACAGGTCAATGAAAGGCTTGGCGGGGCCAACTCGGCAAAAATGCTTCTTTACTCGGTCAATTTTGAAGAACTAAAACCACCTGCTGATTGGAGCGGTTGGATAGAGATCGCAAACAAGCTGACCGTTATTTCAAATAAGTTACAAGTGGCGGGAGCCGACTGTGTCATTATTTGCTCTAATACTCCGCACATTGTTGCAGACCTTATCCAGCAAAACATCAAAGTTCCTTTGCTGGATATTACGACAGAGACCTCAAAATATATCGCACAAAAAAAATTGAGTACAGTCGGATTGCTGGGAACGAAATTTACAATGGAGCAAGCTTTCTTTCGAAACAAACTTGCAAACTACCATATCGCTTCTTTAATTCCTGCTGAATTTGACAGGGAGTTCATACACACATCCATCTATACGGAATTTGGCAAAGGAATTTTTAAAGAAGAAACGAAAAGAAAATTCCTGGATATAATTTATGACTTGAAAAGCAGGGGAGCTGAAGGAGTTATTTTTGGCTGCACTGAAATACCGCTGTTGATCCGCCAGGAGGAATGTCCTTTGGAAATTCTTGATACAACTTTGATTCATTCAACTGCTGCAGTTGATTTTGCATTGCAAGGCCATCCAATTTATAATTAAAATAAGAGTAATGGAGCTAACTACAGAAATACACAAGAGATTAGAAATAAAAAACTGTTCATTGGCTGATGTCGATACGGTTCTATCTCTCTACGACGCAGCTATGCGTTTACAGACTGAAAAGAATACGGTGGTGTGGCCAAGGTTTGAAAGATCTTTCATCGAGAAAGAGATCCATGAAGAAAGACAATGGAAGTTAATGATCGGCAACGACGTTGCGTGCAACTGGGCCATTACATTCGAGGACAAGGAAATATGGGAAGAAAGGGATAACGATGATGCCATTTATATTCATCGGATCGCAACAAACCCTGGTTTCCGAGGCAACCGGTTCATTGATATAATTGTACAGTGGGCAAGAACATATGCGTTATCAAAGGGAAAAAAATTTGTCAGGCTTGATACCCTGGGTAATAACACCAGGTTAATTGAGCACTATACATCGGCCGGATTTAATTTCCTGGGCATTTTTAAATTATCGAACACTCAGAATTTGCCCGAACATTATCACAGGGAGCCGAACTGTTGTCTTTTTGAAATGGAGCCAAATAATTAAAACTACAGCGTCATGGAACTAACCACAGAAATTAAGATCCGTAAAACTTCACATTCCAGGATTCGTGAGGTTGATTTTGCAAATCTGCAATTTGGAAAACACATCTCTGATCACATGTTGATCTGTGATTATTACGACGGCGAATGGCATGAACCATTGATCGTTCCTTTTGCAAATCTTAGCCTGAGCCCCGCGACTATGGCCTTTCACTACGGCCAAACAGTTTTTGAAGGCATGAAAGCTTTTCTAACGGAAGATGGCCGCGTCAATATTTTCCGGATCGATAAACACTATGATCGGTTTGTGAGGTCATTGGAAAGAATGTGTATGGCTGTGGTGCCAAAAGAAATTTTTGTTGAAGGTTTGCGAACACTGGTTGCCCTCGACAAAAGCTGGATCCCCCGCCAGCCCGATTGTGCCTTATATATTCGTCCATTTGTGATAGCCACAGAAAAAGGATTTGGTGTAAAGGTTTCAAGCGAATACCGGTTCATAATCTTCACTTCGCCTGTGCCGTCGGTCTATTCAAAAGCCATTACATTGAAGGTGGAGACAGAATTCATTCGCGCAGCAAGAGGCGGAACTGGGTTTGCAAAATGCGGGGGCAATTATGGGGGAGCATTTTATCCAACTCTTTTGGCAAGACAACAAGGATATGACCAGGTGATTTGGACAGATGCAGTTCAAAATAAGTTCATTGAGGAATCGGGGATGATGAACATCATGTTCGTGATTGGCGATACGATCATTACTCCGCCATTGTCAGATACAATTTTAGATGGCGTGACGAGAGACAGCCTGCTGACCATTGCAAGAACTTTGGGAGTTAAAACCGAAGAAAGACCGGTGAGTGTTGTCGAACTGGAAAAAGCATTTCGTGACAATACAATTGTGGAAGCATTTGGTGTGGGAACTGCCGCCGTCATTGCCCCTGTAAAAACGATCAATATTTATGATACCGATTTTCATTTGCCAGAGTATAGCCATGAAAACCTATCACATAAGCTGAAACAAAAACTAGAGCGGATAAGAACAGGCAAAGAGGAGGACCTGTACAACTGGAGCCATGTAGTTTAGAAATACCATAAGTTGGTTATTAATCGGATCAGCTATTCTTAGCTGATCCTTTTTTTGATTTTTATGTAACCAGCTTCTGTAACTCTTTTCATCGCCTGTTGCGTCGCACTCTTCGACGTTCTGATCGCTATTCGAAACCTGGCCTCACCTCCGACGCTTTGGTCGGAGTCAGACATTTATCGTCTGACCTCTAATCCTCTCCGGTTGGAGAGAGAGCAGTGCTGCATTACTTTTCCAAACTTTTGAATCTTCCACATCATCATAAGAATATTCCTGAGCACAGACATAAAGCAGAATGCTTAATTCCAAATGTTGAATTGAATTCTATAGTTTGGCATCCTTCCCTTAGGGAAGGGATAAGAGGGGTTAGGCTTAAAATCTTACCTTCAATTTTCAAATCACAGTCATGAAGACGATCATTATCACAGGTGTTTCAGGCAATCTTGGACAAGCTGTAGCAAAAAAATTTCTGAGAGAGAATTTCAAAGTTATTGGAACCGTTATTCCCAATGATCCAGCTAAACTCAATATCAGCGATGCAAATTTTGAAACGGTCACTGTGGACTTAATGAATGAAGACGAAGCTGAAAAATTTGTTCAGCAAGTAATTGACAAACATAAAATCATTGACGTCGCGGTGTTAACTGTCGGAGGTTTTGCTATGGGAACAATTGCCGAAACAAAAATGACTGATATTTTAAAACAGCATAAACTCAATTTTCAAACAACATATCATGCGGCGAGGCCCATATTTTTGCAAATGGTGAAACAGGAAAATGGCCGCATTTTTTTGACCGGTGCCAGAACAGGCATTGATATGAGGTACAGCAAGGGAATGATCGCCTACGGCCTTTCCAAATCATTAATTTTTCGTTTGGCAGAATTGATGAATGAAGAAGCCAAAGGACATAATGTGGTGACTTCGGTCATTGCTCCCAGTACGATTGATACTCCTCAAAATCGCAAATCAATGCCCGATGCGGATCCTTCGAAGTGGGTAAAGGCCGAGGACATTGCAAGCACGATTTATTTCTACAGCACAGAACAAGCGTTAGCCATCCGGGAGCCGGTGCTAAAAGTTTACAATAATGCTTAGTATATTTGCTGTGCAGTTAAATAATTTCTAAACCCTAAAAGAAACTATATGAAAACCAGGTTCTGTGCTATTGCCATTCTGATGGCGACATTTTATTTTTCTTCTCATGCCCAGAAATCCGGAGCGATCCTTCGCGGAGGATTAAATCTTGCAAACGTTTCAGTGACCGATAACGGAAGAGTAGATGATGCAAAAATGCTGACAAGTTTCCAGGCAGGCATCATTGGGGATATTCATTTAGCAAGCATACTTTATTTTCAGCCAGGCATTTTATTTACCGGTAAAGGAACCAAATCCCAATCAGGAACTGAAGGTTCTGCCAATTGGTACAAAGCCACGACCAATCCATATTACTTAGAAATACCCGCCACGTTTATTTTAAAATCGCCGACTGGTCCAGTTAAATTTTTCGGTGGTGCTGGTCCCTACCTGGGTATTGGTATCGCGGGTAAAAATAAGGCCGAAGGTGCAATTTTTGGAGCGAGTTTTAGCTCTGAAAAAAATATTGAATGGTCAAATGATGATCCCACAACATTGAATAGTGAAGAGGGCGCTGGCTTCGGCATCATGAAGCGATTCGATTATGGATTGAATGGAACGGTTGGTGTTGAAGGGAAGTCCGCAGTTTTTTCTGTCAATTATGGTTTGGGTCTCGCTAAATTACAATCCGGCAGTAACAGCTCTCAAGACAATAACAATAAACATAGAGTGCTCAGCTTTACGCTGGGATTTAAGCTATAGTTTGCAATGCGCAATCGTTGACCTCTGTGAATGTCCGTGCTCTCTGTTTCTCGGTGGTTTATTTTACCACGGAGGCATAGAGTGCACGGAGATACACGGAGGTGTTCTTTCTGAACATACTTCATCAATAAGGAGGGCTATATTTGAAAAATGAAATGGGTTGGCTTCTTGGCAACGATCGCACTGATTGCTGCGTGCTTTTTTCCCTGGGTCTTTATTGAATCAAAAAATATTACTGTAACAGGAATACAGTCAGCGGGAACAAGCTTTGGTAAGCCGGCATACTTTCATTTTGTATTCAACTTCACTACCCGCATTTGGGCCAAGCGCGTGAACTTATTAATTGTGGCGCTCAACATTGGCTGGACGGCGAGAAATTATTTTCTGATCTCTGCTTGTGCAGGAGGAGAGTGCCCGGAGAAAAAAGTTGGATTGTATATCGTTGTCATTTCTTCCGTGGCCATGATGGTGGTTGCCTTATTTCCAAAGATAGAGTTGCAAAAGACAGAATAGTTTTTTATTGTTCAAACAACTTCGCCACACCAAAGGCTGCACCGGCTGCCACTGCGCCAATCAGCATCACACGTAAAGCACCCGCCCAAACATTCACACCCGTAACCTTACTTTTAAACCAGCCAAAGACGAAAAGACAAAAAAGAGTAAGAATAACTGAAATTTTTAATCCTATCACCGGTTGTTCAACAAAGAAGTATGGACTCAGAGGAACGAGTCCGCCAACTATGTACGATATACCGATATTCATCGCCGACTTGGTAGCACGCCGTGGATCGGGTTTATCAAGACCTAGCTCGTATTTCATCATAAAGTCCACCCATTGCTTTTTTTCTGTTACAATTTCCGCAGTTGCTTTTTCCTGCAACTCTTCACTGAGACCAATGTTTGCAAAAAATTCTTTCGTTTCCGCTACCTCCATGTGACGTAAATTGTCAACTTCATAATATTCTCTCTGTAATTCAGTTTTATAATGGTCCTGTGCTGTTTTGCCCGCAAGGTAACCGCCTAGTCCCATTGCGATCGAACCAGCACAAATTTCCGCGATGCCAGCTATGACAATGATCCCCGGCGAGGAAACAGCCCCGCTCAACCCCGCAGCCAATGCAAAAGGAACAGTCAAACCATCACTCATACCAATTACGATATCAGTCAGCAGATCGCTGCTCTTTAAATGCTGTTCTTCATGATGAAGATGTGTGTCCATAGTGGTTGCTTGTTTCTGGTTACTTGTGCCTTGTGCTTTCTCTCTAATCCAAACAAGATAGAGATTTTTTTATGATGGCAACACATTCCAACAAGTGACCTTCAGTAATTATCAGCGGCGGAGCAAAGCGGATCTTGTCTCCATGTGTTGGCTTTGCCAGTAAACCGTTTTGTTTTAGTTCTAAACAAAGTTTCCATGCCGCATCTTTTTCTGGATGGTCAATAACAATTGCGTTCAGGAGCCCTTTTCCGCGAACAATACTGATGTGTTTTGAATGAATGCCATTCAGTTCCCGACGCAATAGTTCACCCATCACTAAGGCATTTTGTGTCATGTTCTCTTCTTCTAATATCTGCAAGGCTGTGATCGCAATTCTTGAAGCTATAGGATTTCCGCCATAGGTAGAGCCATGTTCGCCCGGTTTTATTGTCAACATGATTTCATCGTCAGCCAAAACTGCGCTAACGGGCATCATACCTCCGCCGAGAGCCTTACCAAGAATTAAAATATCGGGACGAACATTTTCATGATCGCAGGCAAGCATTTTACCTGTGCGTCCAAGGCCCGTTTGAATTTCATCGGCCATAAAAAGTACGTTCATCTGCGCACATAATTGCTTTGCTTTCGCCAGGTAACCTTCGTCGGGGACGATCACGCCAGCCTCACCCTGGATCGGTTCAACTAAAAAACCACCGACACTTTTATTTTCAAGAACTTTAGCGAGGGCATCAACATCGTTGTAGGGAATTGAAACGAAGCCGGGTGCGAACGGACCAAAATTATTTTTTGCATCCGCGTCACTGCTAAAAGAAATCACGGTTGACGTTCGTCCATGAAAATTTCCTTCGCACACAACGATCGTTGCTTTTTCTTTTTCGACTCCCTTCACCTCATAGGCCCATTTGCGGCACAATTTAATGGCAGTCTCAACGGCTTCAACACCGGTATTCATTGGCAAAACTTTATCGTAACTGAAAAACTCAGTGATGAACCTGGCATATTCTGCAAACCAATAGTTGTGGAAGGCGCGACTGGTAAGTGTTAGTTTTCGGGCCTGCTCGGTAAATACCTCTACGATCTTTGGATGACAGTGCCCGTGGTTCAGAGCAGAATAACCGCTTAGAAAATCATAGTATCGCTTGCTTTCCACATCCCAGGCATAAACACCCTCACCACGATCAATCACAACAGGAATCGGATGGTAGTTATGAGCACTATATTTGTCCTCGAGTTCTAAATAATATTGCGTCTTTCCAGACATAGTTAAACTTGTCTCCATAAAAATAAAATGATGAATAAAATGAGATAAATGAAGAGGGCAGGTAAGAGATAGCGACTATCCTCGATGGTTGAGGAAATCTAAATTAAACGAGAGGAAATTTTGTATCAAGCGAATGCTGTTCATCAGGCGTGCAAGATACAATTAATTATTCATTGAAGCCAGGCTCTGGATTTTTGCTTTTGTAAAAAAAGCTGTTTCAAATAACGATGATATTTTTTACTAAGGTTGGATGTACGT
Organism: Bacteroidota bacterium; assembly: GCA_005883765.1. Classification (GTDB taxonomy): domain Bacteria; phylum Bacteroidota; class Bacteroidia; order Chitinophagales; family Chitinophagaceae; genus VBAU01. The sequence continues at coordinate 7,180 of VBAQ01000006.1, read as the reverse complement.
ATTCTAAATTACCGTCGGGCAGGGCTTAGGAATCCATAATTTTGTTGTCAAACTTAGCTTCATGGATTACAAAATTCCTGAACACACAAGAATAGGTCATGTTCACTTAAAGGTTGCGGACCTGGACAAATCGCTTAAGTTCTATCGTGACATCCTGGGTTTCGAGGTGATGCAATATTATGGAGACAGTGCAGTATTTATTTCGGCCGGAGGTTATCATCATCACATTGGGCTTAATACATGGCATAGCAAAAATGGTTCGCCACCTCCTCCACATTCAACAGGATTATATCATACGGCCATAGTTTACCCGACAAGAAAAGACCTGGCGATCGTCTTAAAAAGGCTGGTTGATGCGAATTATCCATTAACAGGCGCATCAGACCATGGTGTGTCCCAGGCCATTTACCTGAACGACCCCGATGGGAATGGCGTGGAGTTGTATTGGGATAAGCCAAGAGAGGAATGGCCCATGGATGAAAACGGAGGCTTACAGATGGTGACTGAACCTCTCGATTTAAGAGGCCTATTAAGGCTTGCGGAACCGCAGCAAACTATGGCAAAAGGCGAGAGCTAACGCTACTTAACTTTCAGCGTTTTTACAAAATAGTTTGATGGGAAGAAAAAATGTGGTGGTTTATCTTCCGTGAAAATGCCATACACAGTACTACCGCTGCCGCTCATTGAAGCATAGATAGCTCCGGCTTTATAAAGCTCATCCTTGATCTGTTTTACTTCCCCGTATTTTTTGAAGACGGGCTCTTCAAGATCGTTCGTCAATTCTATCTTCCATGAATCAATTGGCTGTTGAATGATTTCCTTTATAGACTTTGAAGGAAGGCTGGGTGTTACCACCGAGAAAATCTCGGCCGTGCTAACATGAATGCCGGGATTTACGAGGATTATTTTGTATCCGGACAGGCTCACATTCACTCTCTCCAGGAACTCTCCACGACCAATCGCGAAACTTGGTTTGTCAATGATAAAAAAGGGACAGTCGCTCCCTAATTGCAATGCAAGGTCAAGCAACGACTCGGTAGATAGGTTGAGATTGAATTTCTGATTGAATAGTTTCAGTGCGAAAGATGCGTCGGAGCTTCCACCTCCGAGTCCCGCGCCGACGGGGATAGTTTTATGCAAATGCATTTTAACCGGTGGTATCTGAGGGAAGGATCTCTTCAACAATTCAAAAGATCGCACGCAAAGATTGTGAGCTCCTTCGATGTTTATTTTTAAACCACTGACTGAAAATTGGATTGGATCTGCGGAGCTATCTGTTGGAATGATCTCTAAACCATCGGCTATATCGATCGGATAGAAAACAGTTTCAAGATCACGGTATCCGTCACCTCGTTTGCGAATTACGTTGAGACCAAGATTGATTTTGCCGTTAGGGAACACAACCACTGACTACTTAATTAAGCTGATGAAAATGATTGATACGAAAGTAAATTGTTGAATAGACCCACGGGACGTACAAGTGTGCCCGAGGGGGCTCCTTCGGAGCGACGCCCGTCGAACGGATTCATCCGGGCGGGCAACGAACGTTGATGAGACATTATAGAGCTGGGTTAATGATGATCATTCCAATCATTTAATCGCGTCAATCAACGGTTCTTTTTGCGACTGTTGATCTCGTCCCTTATTGCGATGGCCCGGATGTAATCTTCGCTCTCGAGAACCTCATTGAGAAGGGTGTTTAGTTCTTCAAGGCTCATTGTCTTGAGATCCTCACTTCCGGTCCTTACCTCTTCCAGGGCTTCGCCGGCCTGTGATTTTTTCTTCTTTCCCGAGGTTTCTTCCATCATGATGCCGGCACTTTCCAGGATATTTTCATAGGTATAGATAGGGCAACCAAATCGAACTGCCAAAGCCAAAGCGTCAGAAGTGCGTGAGTCTATCTCTACTGTATCATTTTGCGTGGAGCAGACAAGCTTGGAAAAAAAAATTCCCTCCTGCAGATCATTAATAATGATTTCATTTAGTTCAACTCCAAAAGCATTCATGAAATTCTTCATCAGGTCGTGAGTAAGAGGGCGACTTGGCTGCATTTTTTCAAGCGCAACTGCGATAGCCTGGGCTTCAAAACCACCAATGACAATGGGCAAACGGCGAAGTCCGTTTACTTCTCCAAGCACTACGGCGTAAGAATGGGTTTGCGTGATACTGTGCGAGAGCGCAACTATCTCCAATTCTATTTTCTTCATAAAATATCCACGAAACTAAGGCATTTTGCCTAAAAAAATATGGCTGAAAAATCAGCCATATCTCATATATTATCATGGAAAAAATTCAGGCCGCACCTCTTATTTTTTTTATCGCTTCTGTGAGTTTGGGTACCACTTCAAACGCGTCGCCAACAATGCCATAATCCGCAGCCTTGAAGAACGGCGCTTCCGGATCTTTGTTGATAACAACGATCACCTTACTTCTGTTTACGCCAGCAAGGTGTTGAATAGCTCCTGAAATTCCAATGGCAATGTATAGATTGGGGGCGATGGCAATTCCTGTTTGACCTACGTGTTCGTTGTGCGGCCGCCAATGTGCATCCGCAACGGGCCGGCTGCAGGCAAGCGCCGCATGTAATGCGTGTGCAAGGTCTTCAACAATTCCCCAGTTCTCCGGTCCTTTCATTCCGCGACCGGCACTGACCACAATTTCTGCCTCTGTTAATGGAACTTCTCCACTTACTTTATTGACCGCAGTAACTTTTGTTTTTGATGAGGGTACATTGGCGTTGAAGGGAACAACTTCGGCACTGCCAACGGTTTCTTCAATTTTATAAGCGTTCGGGCTGAGTGAAATAATTTTTATTTCTGTAGTCAATGAGATATTGGCAAATGCCTTACCCGAAAAAACATTTTTCTTGACGACGAACCCATTGCTTGTGTCTGGCAATCCAACAGCGCCCGACACAAGTCCCGCTTTTAACCGCGCCGATACTCTTGGAGCAACAGCCTTGCCGTCTACATTATTTGAAAATACGATCACCCTGGCTCCCGTTGCCTGCGCCACCTGCGCAATCACGTTTGTATATACCTGGCTATCGAAGTGATCCAGCGTTTCATTATTGACCTGGTAAATTTTTTTTACTCCATATTTACCTAATGCCGAAAGGTCCTCTGTAACAGAACCGAGCACGATGCCTTCAGCAGTTGTGCTTAATTGTTCGGCAAGCTTTGCTCCGTATGTTAAAACTTCAAACGAAGCTTTTTTTACATGACCCTCAGCAACGTCTATGAAAACTAAAACCATATTGCACTCCTGTCCTCAAATGGGACCTTAGATTGGAACCCTCTTCAGCAAGAGAGGTTCAATTAAAAAATTATTGATTAAAGAACTTCCGGTAGTGTCTCAGTTTCAGCGTTTCTGTGCTTCAGTGGCATTTATATTTGCCACAGAGACGCCGAAATGCAGAAGTGTGGCATTCTAAGTGAGAAACGAAAAATTCAAACTGATTCACTACTGAACTTCCCACAAACTCTGCGACACAGATTTTTCATTTATCGAGTAGCGATTCAAATCATCTTCGCTTCCTCACGAAGAAGCCGGGCCAATTCATCTACGTTATCCGGCGCAACTAATTTAACGCCCGCCTTTGCAGGGGGCAAGCCAAAACTTTGAACGTTTGTCAATACGTCGGCCGCGACAGGTTCAACGACTTTTAATGGCTTGGTTCGTGCAGCCATAATTCCACGCATATTGGGAATTCTTTGTTCAGCTACACCTTTCGCACAACTGACTACAACAGGCAGCTCAACCTCACAGATCTCTTCCCCTCCTTCGATCTCACGCGATACAGTTGCTTTGCTCCCAGCCAAATCAAATTTAGTTGCCAGAGAAATGTACGGCAGTTCCAGCAGTTCCGCCAACATTCCACCGATCGCTGAACCATTGTAATCAATCGTCTCCTTGCCAGTGAATACAAGGTCATATGCGCCTTGCTTAACTATCGCTGCAATTTGCGAAGCAACATAAAAACTATCGTGGCTGTCTGTATTTACACGGATCGCCTCGTCTCCACCCAACGCAAGAGCCTTGCGGATGATCGGTTCAACATCGGCTAGTCCGACGTTGACCAGGTGTATGATCGTAGAGGCGTCCGCTTCTTTTAGCTCAATAGCACGAACAAGCGAGTACCATTCATCATAGGGATTAATGATCCATTGCACACCCGCGGCATCGAATTTCGTGTTGTTGGAAGTGAAGGCTATTTTTGCCGTGGTATCCGGCGTTTTACTGATGCAAACTAAGATCTTCATAAGCCCCTCCAAACCTCCCCGAAGGGAGGCTTTTGATCTTTTTTAAAATAAGTATCAATTAGTTGTTTATGCAACTAAGCAAAGATAGGGGATGAGAATTAATAATTACAATTAATACTTAATAATTTTTCAGATTTGAATCGAGTCGAAAAATTGAAAGAGTTTTTGCAGGCCAATCCTGATGATAGTTTTATTCAGCATGCGCTGGCACTGGAATTTATAAAAGCGGGTGATGATGCTGAAGCGCAGAAATTATTTGAACATATTTTGGAGCGGGAGCCTGGCTATGTCGGTAGCTACTATCACCTGGCAAAGTTATTGGAACGCAATGGCGATGCTGAATCTGCAATAAAATGGTATGAGAAAGGGATGGAGCAAGCGAAAAAAGCCGGCGAGAGCCACGCGTATAATGAATTGCGAAGTGCGTATGAGGAGTTGACTTTTTAATACCTGCCCGGTGATAACGTCGGCGCAAGGCTTCACAAAAGTGTGAAAATTTGTAAGCAGCTGCAAGCAACAGTTCCTGGCTTACTCATAAAATACATTTTGTTTCTTTGTTCTTTTACCAGATAATGGATTTACTTCAACGATTCAAGGAATTTATTCAACGGCAAAATCTTTTTGAACTTAAAGATTCTTTGCTGCTCGCTGTAAGTGGTGGCGTGGATTCTGTTGTTCTTTGTGAGCTATGCAAACGGGCTGGCTACAAGTTTATCATTGCACATTGCAATTTTCAGTTGAGAGGCGAGGAGAGTGACAGGGATGAGAATTTTGTAAATGTTCTTGGACAAAAATATAAGGTGGAAGTGCTGGTTAAAAAATTCGAAACGGAAAAATATGCGCTCGAGAATAAGATCGGCATCCAGGAGGCGGCGAGAGATTTGAGATATGAGTGGTTTGCTGAGCTAACAGGCAATAAGCAATATGCAACAGGCAATAAAGAATATTCAGATAAGGAATCCAATTGCCAATTGCCAATTGCCAATTGGATTCTCACTGCTCATCATGCAGACGACAATATTGAAACTGTTCTGATGAACTTTTGCCGGGGAACGGGTTTGAGTGGATTAGCGGGAATCCCGGTGAGATCGGGTTTTATTCGAAGACCCATGCTTGGTTTTTGGAAACAAGAGCTCATTGAATTTGCTAAGGAAAATGATCTTGGGTTTGTTGAAGATTCTTCCAACCAGTCGTCAAAATATACCCGCAATCTTTTCCGCAACGAGATCATTCCACTGATCACCAAAGCCTATCCCCAGGTAAAAACAAACCTGCAGGATAACATCGATCGCTTCCATGAGGTAGCAAAACTTTACCAGGTCCTCGTTGTCGATCTTAAGAAAAAACTTTGCAAAATCAAGAACGGGGAAGTCCATATACCCATCAACCAGTTGATGTCCTATCGCAACAGGGCACTGGTATTTGAGATCATTTCAGAATATGGATTTGGCGAAAAACAGGTTGATGAAGTAATCAAGCTTACACAAAGTGAATCGGGAAGATTTATTCAATCACCGACTGCATCGTACCGTATCATTAAATTCAGAAACTGGTTTATTATTTCGCCGGATAAGTCTCCAAAGGCAGAGACAATCATAATTGAACAGGGAATAACCAATTTGCAATTTGCGACAGGCAATTTGCAAATTAAGTATGCTTCAGTTGCTGACTTCGCCCGCCTTTTTGCGGGAGGTATTGCCAATTCTACTGCCTGCCTTGATGCCGATGAAATTACTTTTCCGCTAATTCTCCGCAGGTGGAAGCAAGGTGATTATTTTTACCCGTTGGGTATGCGAAAAAAGAAAAAACTTGCCCGCTTCTTTATTGATCAAAAACTTTCAAAAACAGAAAAAGAAAGGATCTGGGTGCTGGAGATGAATAAAAAGATTGTGTGGGTAGTTGGAATAAGAATTGATGATCGGTTCAGGATGACGGACAAAACAAAAAACATTCTCCAGATCTCGCTAGAAACTCGCTAGCCAACCTTTCACATCCTCGACGAAACTTTGCAGCACCGGGTAGGTTGAAAAAAAATTTGCTGCAACGATCAAAAAGACGATCCCGTAGATAGCACCCCAAATATGTGCCGAGTGGTTGATTCTATCAGAAGACCTCCTTTCAAGAATCGTTGAAACGATAAGGTAGAGTGTACCGAAAATAAAGCCAGGTATCATCACGGGGAAAAAAACCAATCCGAGCTTTCGTAGAGGAAATAATAAAATGAAGCAAAAAACCACCGCAGACACAGCGCCTGACGCGCCAAGACTTCTGTAGTAATAATTGTTCTTGTGTTTTCTATAAGTAGGCAGCAGGCAAACGATAAGCGCCGACACATACATCAATAAGTAAACAAGATTTCCATATTTTCCGAAAATGCTTACGAAAGCTCTTTCCACCTCTACACCAAAAATGTAGAGGGCATACATATTCAGAATTAAATGCCCAAAGTCGGCATGAATCAGGCCACATGTAAAAAAACGCCACCATTGCCTTTGTTGAGTAACGGCAGGAGGATAAAAGATAAGGTCATCAATGATCTTTTGACTGCTAAACCCGCTGATCGAGACAAGAGTCGTGACGATAATGATGATTAATGTAACGGAAAGCTGCATGCGGAAGAGTTGTTAAATCAAGACAAACTGCAATAAATATCGGAACTGAAATCCGAAATCTGAAATCCGAGAAACAAAATCTGAAATCCGATCCCGATCGCTATCGGGACCGAAATCCGAAATCCGAAAAACGAAATATGAATCTCCTGCTTCGCGTTTCGAATTTCGAGATTCGGGTTTCGGATTTACAACGGTATGTTTCGGATTTCGAGATTTGGATTTACTTATGATGATATTTTTCATTACGGATGATCGAGCAGGCCCTGTACACTTGTTCGGCCAATATTAGTCTGACCAATTGATGCG
>VBAQ01000005.1 GCA_005883765.1 Bacteroidota bacterium | reverse complement strand
TTTTTTTTCAGATCCATTTCACTCATCATTCCTGCATTTTTCGGGACCGGGACAATATTCCATTCTACCGAAAAATATTTTCCGATGCGCCTGGTAAAATCTTCGATGCCATGCTTTACATATGGTTCATGATTTTTCCCAATTGACCAGAACTGGATCTTCATGTTCTAAAACTTAAAACCTCTCCGGCAATGGACAACTTAGTTGTTGTAACTTTCTTTGCCGGCGAGTCTGCCGAAGTTAACAAATAATAATTCCAATGAACCGGGGCCTCGTCGCTTATTTCAATAAACAACAGCGAGTCCTTCATAGTTTCACAACGACGAAGTTTGCGTTAAGGAAATGTTAGGAACGGTTGTTTTTCAATTAGGCATATTGCTTTCATATTTATC
>VBAQ01000382.1:1510-3828 GCA_005883765.1 Bacteroidota bacterium | reverse complement strand
ATTGCTTGCTGATATAAATTTAACAAGCGAGGTGCCCTGTCGACAGCCCATGCATGATAATTATCGCGTATAAGAATCAGTGTTGTTCTTAAATTTTCCGGTTTCCTGGACTCCCATGACATTAACACCTTTGCTATTTCATCTTCAGATTTTGTAATACGCTGTTGGTTATCATAAATATCAGTGAGCAGGCTGTATGTACTTAAATCTATTTTCGAAAAAATATTATTTTGTTTTGCAACTTGCCATGCAACATCATTCAGATCACGGATTAAAACTCCCTGGGGTGCAATAGGCCTTAAATTTGAATCTATCACGCCATTTGAAATGAATTTATGTGCCAGTACAGAATCGTGCAAAAACCTGAAGGTAATATGCATATTGCATTGCTTCTGCCTTTTTTATTGGCAATTAATTCTTCACGCAGTTGATGTAATACTTCTTTTGTTTGTTGCTCTTCGTGCAACTTATTAAACACTTCTGTAAGTATTAATGCTAATATCACGCTGAATATGATCAATAAAGATTCACCAGCATATTCTTTCCAGCCTCTTATGATGATTACTTCAGGTCGTTCTTTCTTTAGTTTTTGCGATGGAATTGCCGGGCCCTCTTTTTTTTCACTCTCATTTTGTTTCGTCTGAGTTGCAGATGGAATTTGTTTTTCTTTCTTGTGTTCTTCCATAAGCAGAATTTACTTCAATATATAGAATTATTTATTCGCCTTTTTGAAATATTAGATAAAATAACCTTGAGCTACCTGGCGGCGGGAAACTTCGGATGGCTTTCGGGATTGTTTATTTATTCGAATATTGTTTGGTTGAAGACCTGCCACCAGTAGCCGGGGACTCACCGGGGCATCTTAATTTTTTTTACGGACACAAACTAAAGCGGAAATCTCCCAACATATCGTAAGTCTTCACTAAATATTGGGAAAATTCACTTACAAATAATTTGTCGGCTGTTTTACATTTCCTCTGTAACACGCAACCAACAGCGGTTTCATCACGTTAATTATTCTAAAAAAAACCTGGCATCCTGCTTGAATTACTTAGCGTGTAATCACAAGGAGATCCAAACAAATTATTTATGAAAAAATTATCCATCACAACTGTTGAAAGTAAAGCGACGCTTGCTGAAAGCCTGATCGAAGATCATATGAAAAGTATGCATCACCCCGATAAAAGTGTTGACGAAAATATTTTGTCAGAAAAATTTGTAAACATCGATTGGTGTTGCGAACGTTCGCCACTTGTGGGAACAGTGGAAATTAGTTTTTCCGCTGGCAGTAACGGTGGCACGAGACACGTCAGCCTACCTGTCAAAACAAGTTTCTGGGTTATTTGCACAAAAGAAAAAGAAAAAAATTATAAACTGACCTGGAGTTATTCGTTGTCATAAGCGATAGGAAAATCTTTCCTCCATTATAAACAAAATTTCACAATTTTTTATTAGCCATTTTGATTTACAAATGCGATACGGAAGATGATTGTAACTGACATAAATCACGATTATGAAAAATACACTAAATATTACCGCCGCAATTGATCAGCCTGGGTTTCTTGCGGACATGGTTGAAAAATTAGCTTACCGCCGCAGTGATCTTGGATATGGCAAGCAAAAAATGCGTGGTTGCCCTGAGGCGCTTGAAACTTCTTCCACCGAAAGTTATGTAAGTGGCAATATGGCAATCCATGATTCAGGTGGACATATAAATATGCCTTTCATTACCCGTTTTGTTTTTACTTGTATCAAAGGAAAGGACAGTTATAAGCTGGAATGGAGTTCTTCCCTTTCCTAATTACCTGATGCGTGATATGTGTCTGCTCGCATCAAATTAATTAAATAATTACCCTGCGCTACCGGTGTCCGGAGTCTACCAACGATATGGAATGTTTCCTCATTTTGGTCGTTGATACGATCTGCTGCAGGGCCTGGTTGCATACCAAAAAAGGCGTAAAGGTTTCGTCATTTCAGTCGTTGGTAGGCTCTGCTGCAAGGCCTGGCAGCGGGAAGCAACAAGAAGTTTGAGTTAATCAGTGATTACATAAACGTTATAAATCTTCGGCGTAATCTCTTTATATGATCCAAATAGAGATTAATTGTTAGTTATGTATTTGATCATGCGATCGATTATCTCTTTGTTTTTTTTTGTTTGAGAGTTTAATGTTTGTGAATGTTGTCAATGCTGAGATTTGTCCAGCGGCAGTTGACCCAGAAATATTGTACTTATCACCATATGGTTTTGAGGATTTATCAAGTAAAGCATATTTCTGAGCATGACTAAATAGACTGCTACAAAAGAGAAATATTGTAAT
>VBAQ01000382.1:0-1464 GCA_005883765.1 Bacteroidota bacterium | reverse complement strand
AGAATTCGAATGATTGGAGGTCCAATGTCTTAAATATTTGTGCAGATCCATTTAAGACTTTTCCTTTAAAAATTACGCCTTTGATTCCTGCCCATTCAAATGAAATGTTACCGTCGACTTTAATTTCTACATGCGATGTTCTTAAAATAAAAGACCCAGTGAAAATTTGAATGCTGTCGTTTGCCTCCTTCATTTGATTAATTGGCAAAATAATTTGAGGAAAAGATTTTGGCATAATCGAAAATAAAGAAGTTTATTAGAATCCCGAATCCACGGGCGTGTCCCGTCGCCGCTAATGATCAGGCAAGCGCAACGGAAAACTTCGACGTTGCTGAGTATGTTTCTGAACGCAGAAGAGTGCGACGCAAGAGCAGCCAAATAGTAGCAATCGCGATTGGCTCATAAAAAACTTCATTATTTATACTTCATCATTCATGATAAAAGACAATTCGCTCCAAGCAACCGTGAATCACGAACAACTCTCTTTTCGTATCTTTGCGTCATGTCAGATGCTTCGACAAGCTCAGCGTGACATCTCCACTCTTCTTATCTTTGCGGCATGTCAGAAATCGTAGAAAAAAGCAACAATTTTCTTGAAGAAATAATTGAAGAGGACCTGAAAAGTGGAAAGTATAAAGAGATCGTGACCCGCTTTCCACCGGAGCCGAATGGTTATCTGCATATCGGCCACGCCACCAGCATTTGCCTCAATTTTGGATTAACGCAGAAATATGGAGGTTATACCAACCTAAGATTTGATGATACCAATCCTGTAACAGAAGAAACAGAATATGTGGAGGGCATTAAGGATGATGTGCGCTGGTTGGGCTTTGAGTGGAAGAATGAACGTTACGCCAGTGATTATTTTCCCCAGCTTTATGAGTTCGCAATAAAATTAATTAAGAAGGGCCTGGCCTATGTGGATGACTCGACATCGGAAGAGATTGCGGCGATGAAGGGCACGCCTACTGAACCCGGCCGTAACAGTCCTTACCGCGACCGTAGCATGGAGGAAAACCTGGATCTGTTTGCGAGAATGAAAAAGGGTGAATTTCCTGATGGCACTCGAACCCTGCGGGCTAAGGTCGACATGGCTTCTCCCAATATGCTCATGCGTGATCCCGTACTGTATCGCATCAAGCATGCGCATCACCACCGCACCGGCGATGAATGGTGTATCTATCCGATGTATGATATGGCCCATGGCCAGAGTGATTCGATAGAGCATGTGACGCATTCAATATGTACGCTGGAGTTTGTACCTCATCGTGAGTTGTATGATTGGTTAATTGAAAAGCTGGAAATTTTTCCCTCTCATCAATATGAGTTTGCCCGTCGCAACATTTCCTATACCGTGATGAGCAAAAGAAAATTTTTACAACTGGTCAATGATAAACATGTAGAAGGCTGGGATGATCCGCGTATGCCAACCATTGCGGGCTTGCGAAGAAGAGGTTATACACC
>VBAQ01000381.1 GCA_005883765.1 Bacteroidota bacterium | reverse complement strand
CCGTTGAAGGTCGTGATTACTAACTATGGTCGTGAGACGTCAGACGTGAAACGTGAAATGGTGAGTGGCATGATCGATAGCAAAGGACAAATGGCAGAATCCAGGGACGAACAGCCGATGACCAGCCACGAAGAAATCGTGCAGGGAGAGAATAATCCTGAGGATCCGGATTCGGGTCAGCGTGACATTCCATTTTCCTCTGAGTTATACATCGAGCGGGAAGATTTTACAGAAAATCCTCCCAAGAAATGGTTTCGTCTTGCACCCGGACAAATGGTGCGTTTGAAATCGGCTTACATTATTAAATGTGACGAAGTCATTAAGGATCCAGAGGGCAATATTACTGAGCTGCGTTGTTCTTATATTCCGGAAAGCCACAGCGGTCATGATACTTCCGG
>VBAQ01000004.1:4633-32829 GCA_005883765.1 Bacteroidota bacterium | reverse complement strand
CTTCGAGCGGCGTATCGGGATCGGGACGGTGCGAGTAAAATATATCGACATAGTCAATTCCCATTCTTTTCAGGCTTTGATCGCAGCTTGCAAGCAAATATTTCCTGGAACCCCATTCCCCGTAGGGGCCCGGCCACATCAGGTATCCCGCTTTTGAGGAAATGATCAATTCATCACGCAAATGGCCCCGAAAATCCTTTTTTAATACGCGACCAAAATTTTCTTCAGCAGATCCTGGCGGCGGGCCATAATTATTTGCAAGATCAAAGTGAGTAATGCCTTTATCAAAAGCACGCCGGATAATATTTCTTCCGTCCTGGAAAACATCTACTCCGCCGAAATTATGCCATAGGCCCAACGAAATCGCTGGCAGCAATAAACCGCTTTTTCCGCAGCGATTGTAGATCATATTTGCATATCGACTTTCGGAAGGTGTGTACATGTAAAAAAATTAAAAAATTAGAATCGTTGAAGTTATAAAAACTCCCAGTAAAAATTTTTTATGAGCTATTCCAGATGCTCGTCGCAAAATAAATTTTATCCCGTTAGAGAAGGCACTGCTTGTTTGTCCGGACAAGAATTTCTAAGCTTATCGGATGAATCGGAGTCTTCGGAACTGCGGCACTTGCGATTTATGCGATGATTTGGCATAGAATTTCGTAATTTAACAATATAAAATCCATGGCGATGAATCAACACACTCTTTCCCGGATCGCCATCTTCCTCTTATCGATCGTTTTGATCGTTTTTGGAATTGAACATTTCGTACATCCCAGAAACATGCTCATTTATGTACCCGCGTGGATACCCGGAGGTATAACCTGGGTTTATGTTGTTGGTATTGCTTGTATTCTTGTGGCAATATCTTTCATAATAAATCGCCTGGTTAAAATAACGGCCTATCTGCTTGCTTTGCTACTCTTTTCATAATAAATCGCCTGGTTAAAATAACGGCCTATCTGCTTGCTTTGCTACTCTTTAGTTTTGTGTTTGGTGTCCATTTACCCAATTACCTGAATACAGGCGATCCAGAATACAGGCAATTGGCTTTTCTAAATGTTTTAAAGGATACTGCTTTGGCAGCATTTGCGTTGTACATAGCCAGCAATGCGCGTCATCAAAGAGTGCTAGAAGAAACAGTTATTGAAGAAGAAGTAAAGAAAACTGAACATCACGAAACAGAAGAATCTGAGCGGCTGGCAATGGAAGCGTAAAGTCCTTTAAGAAATGAGCATTTCGAATGTACTACCGTCCCGAGAAGTCGGGACGGTTTTCGTGTTTTTCACTGGTTTTCACACGGGCATTAAGCAGGTCAGAACGGAAATTCTATTCGGGGTCAAAAAAAATTCCCGTGTCTGTTATGGTTTGATTTTTATCGGGACTCCGTCTTGACTCAATTTCGACGGAAAGAGCCTGGATCAAAAGTTTACAACGTTGGTATTCCGGATTCGCAGTCCGGCCGGCAAGCAAGCTCGTCAATTTCGCCGTTTGTTGTGAAAGCATGTCGACTAAGTCCATATCTGATAATTTCCGCACGTCCTGCATAGCCAAACTATTGAGCCGGCCAGCAGACTACAAAAACCATGCGGCATTCTTCAGTTGATAAAGCCGAGGTTCCTTTGGACTTGGAAATAAGATAAGCCGCCGAACTCAGCCATCGCAGGATTGCTAAGTCATCTCTTCAGATCATCAAGATCGACGCCCAGCAATTGCTTCGCGAATTGACGCAACGCTTGGTAATCTCCTTGTAAATGACAAGTAGTTTGTTTGTATCGTTCTGCTTCGCCTGGTCTTAATTCCTTTACAGAACCGGATGACTCAATTTCATAAAAAGGACCTAATTGAGTCCCATCGGCAAGCGGACCGTCATTATAAGAGTTGACCACGTCCCCCTTGTATGGCCATCTTTGCAATTCCCATTTTGAATTCACATACATAGCATTTTGATCAACGGGAAAAAGAATTACTGTGAGAACATTTTTTTTAAAATCAAAACTCGCGGCAATTGATTTTGCAATTAGCGGTGACAGCCCGATCTTGCTGCGGTATTTTCCATCGCATGTAAAAAATAAAATACTGTCCCTAATTTGTAAACGCCCGGGGGGAACGTCGCCAAAATAATTTCTTGTAATGAGTGAGGCAGCATTCGCTACCGGCTTGAATGGGATGATCACTTTTGTTTCATTCGTCGGGGTCATCATTCCCAGGAGCCAGATAGATAACAACCCATTTTCTTTTTTCCAATCAACGAACCCGGTATTTTTTATTTCACTGGTCGTTTCATAACCCACGCCATAAACATTGTCAGGAACCTTTGTGTGGAGCTTTTTCGAAATTTCATTTTTATCCAGCAAAGAAATGGTGCGTTGTATATCGATTGCAAAACTTGTCCCGCTGTAATTGGTCAGTGTCGCTGCTTTAGAAAAAACGGCCTTCGAATTATCAGCGCTGACAACGTCATATGAAACTGTGTCAATGATTGCGGGTACTTGCCAATGTGCAATATTAAAGGAGTCACCTTTTTTAAAATAAATGGAGTATTGTCCGCCTTCAGGTCCCATCCAAAATCTTTCTTCACCACCAAACGGATTAAATTGCGCTTTCTTTTTTCCCGACGCGATCAGCTCGTAATTTATCCACCCGTAGCTGGCACCTGTGTCGCCGGTTGCTGTGCTGGTCATGACTCTTCCCTGGTAGTCTGCAGACAATAGAACTTTCGCTCTATTGTTTTCATCATGAAGCTCTACAATTTTGTTTGCATGTTTTTTTAAGAACTCAACGTCATAGCCGTAAGTCCCTCGTTTGGTAGCTGAATTGGCGCTCTTTGTTTTTGCATGATTGCAGGCCATGAAAAAGATCAAAAGGCAAACAAGGAATCGTTGTGGTTTCAAAATATTCATCAGGCAGAAATTAGGTGAGCATCCTCAATCATCGTTTTGTTATGGGTGCTTTATCGCTATACAAAATGCAATCCGATGCGTTAACCCTGCAATCATCACTCGGATTGGTGATTTTTACAGTCACGTGATGTTTTTTGTTTGCCAAGCCATATTTCCAGAATAATTCATGACGACGAGTAGTGAAATTTGTTGGGAGCATACACGTCTCGATCTTCTCACCATCAATAAAAAGCTCCGCTTCAAATACATAATCCGTCGATTCATTTTTCTTTTTTTCCGCTTCGCCTCGTATTACAAAAGCGGTCCCTTCAAACTCAAGATTCAACTCTTTGAAATCCGTTTTTCCCAGCCATCTTTTTTCTACCGGGTATATGCCCTGGAATCCCTGCTCAAATCTTACACTCTTTGGTGCTTGAAAGACGATGATAACATTGTCTCCATTTATTTTACCGCGATTTCTTTCAATATTCAACAATGCCTGTTTGTAACTGATCGCATACACTTTGTTCAACGACATTGTGGTGTATTTAAAATCTATGTCCTCCGCTTCTTTTAGTCCCATCTTCCAGTAGGGAGGAATTTTTTTATACCCGATCATTGTTCCGAGTATACCGCCAACGGAAGATGGATTACAGTCTGCATCCTGGCCCGCTCGCGTTGTAATCTCAAGACTCCTGGTATAGTCGCCATTGCCATATAATAAACCCAGCACAACATAAGCAGAGTTTATTTTTGCATCGATATCGAAAGGACTAAACACACCGTCAGGACACGATACTTCGCTCGACCATTTTTTTTGAATTTCGAGCCAGGTTTGCTGCCAGCTATCCGGATATTGACGATGCCATTTGATGACATCGGAAATACATTGATAAAAACTACTTTTAACGGGAATGGCCTTTAATGCTTCGTTGACGATAAAATTAATGTTGGCCGACGCAAAGGCCAGCGTGTACATGGCGCCGATGAAAACACCTCCATACCAGCCATCTCCATAATTCATGATGTGCCCGATCTTATCACTAATCGCAGATGCGGTGTTGGGCATGCAGGGACTCATCAATCCGGCAAAATCGCTTTCGATCTGGTAATCGATGTCATCAGCATGTGGATTATTCATCCAGTAACCCGATCGCGGAGGTTTTATTCCATTCAAAATATTGTAACGTGCTGCCTGGTTCGCGTGCCACAACATGTAGCCCGCGTGCGCAAAGGCAGAAGCAAATGAATCAACAGGTGCATCTAATCCGTACCGTTCAAATACATCCACAAAGGTGAGGTCCATGTACAGGTCGTCATACAAGCCAGGGTTGTCGATCATTGTCTTTTTCAAATAACCGTCATACCAAACAAGCGGCTCATAATCCTGGATAAAACTTCCCGAGAAACGGAACTCGTAAGGTCCGCCAAACGTAACACCAATGGTCTGTCCCGCCCATCCCCCCATAATTTTGTCTTTCAGTTGTTCTTTGGTAAAAGTGATCGTCTTTGCTTGTGCAAAAATTTCAAATGACAAAAGGACCAGGAAGAATAAAGAAACCAATTTGTTCATGTGACGCATTTATCCGTGCTAAAAGCATGCAAAAGATAAAAAATGTTGATCAGGCGACCAACTCACATGAAATATAAATATGATTAGCGAACGGTTACGCCGCCGTTACTAAAACTAATTGTGACCGACCGGGTGTGCGCCGCTGTGCCGTTTATGGCAGGCAAAGATATTTCAGCATGAATAGTGGCTTCATAAAGAATCTGGCCAATTTTCTTCAATTCATTTTCTGCTTCGCCGAAATTGTCGTTGGCAATTTTTGATTGTTCTTCGCAAGAAATCATTTCACGATAAACGTTATAAATCTTGTCGGCCTGGTCCAGGCTGTAGTTGTTTTCTCCTTCATTATAATTTGCGAGAAGTTTATTGTATTCTTTTTCCAGGTCATTTCTTTTTTTTGCATATAACCTGAACATTTCCTGCAGTACAATATAATCCTTAATTGTCTTTTCAACCTCTGAACGGGAGTTGGCTATCATGGGACAGTGTTTAACTAAAAACGTTGCATCTTGCTATTTAGTGCGAAGAAAAATATTCTTAATGTTCCATCACGTGTGACTACGAATAATTCCAGGAAATTGTTCGAGTGGGATATTCGTTGGAAGAATTGAACTTTTGCTATACTCCGGCAACTCTTTTTTTATATTCGGCCAATGCCTCTTCCAACCGGTTACGGGCAGTGTCGTCTCCGGGCACATTATGCGATGGATGGATAAACAATTTTACTCCTCGTTCAGAGAGAATTTCTGCTATTGTTGTTATCGTCATCCATACGGTAGTTACAAAAGCCATAGTGGAAACAGGCCCGATCTTATCCTGGTGATCTTTTAGAACGACAGATGCATCTTCAGCGGGAGCACAGGTATCGACTATAATATCCGCTACATCAAAAATCGTTTTACCCGAGGAATGTCGTGTTTGCTTTTCTTTTGCCGCTGATGCAGCGCCATATGCGATCACAGTCATTCCTTTCTTTTTTGATTCAAGAGCAATATCAATGTTTACATTATTAATTCCCGAGTGAGAAAACAGCCACATCGTATCCCGCCTGTCAAAATTATAACCCTTCATGATCTCGACTCCATAGCCTTCCACTCTTTCCAAAAAGACGAATTGATGAACGCCCATTTCACCGGTGATCCGTGTGAAAAAACTTAATGGCAATTCGATCATGGGATGAAAACCAACAAAGCCGCCGATCCGCGGGTACATTTCTTCTATTGGTAGAGTGGCATGGCCACAGCCGAAAGTGTGCACCCACCGACCGGATTCTATGCTATTGGCCATTACTCCCGCCGCTTTTTGAATATTTTCGAGCTGTGTATTTTCAATCCTTTCCATTATATCACGGACATTATTTAACCATTGTTTCGCCAACATAAGTTTGCTGTTTTTTATTTTGTTTTTGGAAAATCAACATAGATAGGATTAGCATACCCCCCAATTCAACAAAAGCGAGGGAAGTATAATGATGGATGCCATGGTTTTTAGTGACCCATCCCATCAGGTAATTTATAACCATATTTCCCAGCAGTGCAACAGTGAAAATAAAACTGAATGCAGTGGCAGATTGAGCAGCGAATCTCTCTCCCGCTAATCCCAGCATAATAGGAAATCCCGCTGCGAGGCCTACTCCAACAACGATCAACCCGACGACAGCGACGGGGACTGACCTTGTAAAATGAAGGGCAAGAATGCCAGCTAGTGCAATGGCGATGGAAGTCATTATCAATTTTCTCACATCGAACGATCTGAGCACACTGCCAATGAGGATCCGCGTCACCGTGAGACCTGCGACAAATAACGATAGTGTGTATAAGGCACTCGTTTCCTCAAAAGACAAATGTTTGGTGAGATACGTAGTGGTCCAGTTGTTCACTATGGCCTCCAAACCTCCCTGGAAAAAAAGATAAAAAGCAATAAAAAAGAGGAAACTCTCTCTGAAAAGATTTGTCGTTTTCGCCAATGCGAATCCCATCTTCTTTTTTGATGGAGGAAATTTGACAAAACTGTAAAACAATCCTATGCACAAAGTGAATACACCCACCGCAGCCATCACCTGGTATGAAGAAAAATGATGCTTCAAAACAGCGAGCAAAAAAGGAGTTCCCAATGCACCGATCCCAAAGAAGACGCCAAGCAGACTCAGGTTTGCTCCCTTGGAAGTGCTGATGTCCGATACAACTGCGTTGGTTGCACCGTTAATGACCCCTGCACACATTCCGAAAATAAAAACGCAAACTTTTAAAAAAGAAAATGAAGACACAAAACTGATCCCTTCAAAACCAGCAAACATTCCAAAACACGACAGGATCAATAACAATTTATATCCATACAGATCACAGATAGGACCGAACAATAATGATCCGCACAAAATCCCGATCGGCAAGATCGAAAATAAAGTTCCGGCGCCCATTTCATCAAGCTCAAACTTTGATTTGAGGTCGGTTGCCATCGCGCCGAGGGTGATCAATCCCATGCCAAACAATAACAACCCAAAACAGGCGGCCCAGAAAACGATTGTTTTATTGTACATTTTGAGATGATGAATGGGTGTCTGGAATTGTGATCTTTTGAAACGCAAGCAAGGCGGCTCCATACAAACCGGCGTCTGCTCCCAGTGCCGAATGTTCAATGCTTACGTGTCTCATGCTGATCGGTTGAGCCCATTTGGCTGCTTCATTTTTTATCGCAGGAATAAATTGTACTGCCGGTCCGAACACACCTCCTCCTAAGATGATCTTTTCGGGATTAAACAAACTAACCAGGTTGGCGACGGCCATTCCCCAAAAACGAATACAGATCTCGAAAACATCGTTTGCCACTTTGTCTTTTTGTTCATAGGCCGCGAAAACATCTTGCGCTGTTAATGATTCTGTACGAGCTTGGGCGAGCATGGTATGATAATTCTTTTCCTTCAATAACAATTCCCTGGCCGCGCGGACAATTCCTTCGCCAGAAGCGTAGTATTCAAAATTTCCAATCCCTGTGTATCTTTCATCAAACGGTTGTTGAAGCGCCATCCACCCAACTGCCCCCGCGATATCCTGTGCGCCGCGCAAGACCTTTCCATCAACTAAAATTCCTGCGCCAATCCCTGTACCTACTGCCAGGTAAATTGCGTGACCGCAATTTTTAGCATTCCCCATCCATGACTCTCCCATGATATAGCACGCCCGGTCGCTGTCAATACTAATGGGAATTGTTATGGCATTTTGCATTTGCTCAAGCAATGGATAATTATCCCAGTTTTTGATATTAGGCGCCCAGACTGTCCCCTTTTCTTGATAGTAGATGCCCGGTACTGCGATACCGATAGACTGAATGTGGCTGTGAACAAGTAGAATTTTTTTTATTTCATCATTGATAAGATCGCCGACTGCGGGGCCACTACGGTTTTGCAGGGCAAGTGTTTGTTTAGAGATGATGTTGCCTTTCTGTGTAAAAACGGCAAAGGATAATTTCGTGCCTCCCAAGTCAATTCCTAAAGCAGTCATTGCTTTAAATATCAGCAATCATTTGCAAAAACACAAACATGTTTTTATTCAAGGTTCAACAAAAAGGCAGCGAATATATTCGCTGCCTCTGCACAGAAACTGTTGCACTTTATTATTCTTGTTTCAAAACCTTGATTTGTTTTGAATTGTTCCCCTGCCTGATGTCAATTACATAAAGACCTGCTTTAAGATTATTGCCAACTGTGACAACCTGGTCGCCAATCAGGTTGTTCTTCACTTCTACAACTCTGCCGGAGATATCAATTACCCTGATCAAAATTTTATCCGCGCTACTTCCTGTCTGGACATTTACGGTGAAGTAACTCCTGCTTGGGTTTGGATATACCTGCACCATTGTACTGTTGTCTGGATCTTCTTCGTTCAGGACAGCAATCGTTGTATGGTTTCCATGATTGGGATTCTTTATATCCACAATGCTGTGCGGCACCGAAATCGTTGTAGTTGCTGTAGCCGTATTTCCGTGTTGATCAGTGCACCCTACGGTTGTAGTATAAATTCTGCCATTCTTATCTTTCCCTGATCTTTCTCCACGCAGTTGCACGTGATGATCATCTATGACCACCCAGTCATGGGTCGTATTGCCATCGCCGTGTCCATTGTCGGGTTGATTACTTGCAACGGTTAACACGCAAGTGATCGGGCCTGGGCAATTGTCAGTGGTAGTGTAATTGATCGTTATCGTTTTCATTTTGTGGTTGGGTGGCCAAAGGAACCGAGGGCTCGAAGCCAAATCGTGGATCACAGGAGGCTCAACATCATTCACAGTTATCGTGAAGGAGCAGGTCGATTTGTTACCCGAACTATCAGTGGCGGTTGCAGTAACCGTGGTAACCCCTACGTCAAAGAAACTTCCGGGTGCATGGTCATAAGTCACCGTAGTTTGTGAGCAATTGTCGGTTGCTGTTGCCGCGAATGTTACTATGGCGCCGCATTTTCCGGGATCGTTGGGCTGTGTGATATTGGCGGGACAAGTAATAACCGGTGGCTGAGTGTCCCTAACCGTAACGGTGAATGAGCAAGAATCGGAGCCTGCCGCATTCAATGCAGTTGAGATCACTCTTGTGACACCTACCGGAAACACAAATGGTGATGTGATCGCCGTGTTTCCAATTCGATAAAACAGTCCGGACGCCGGCTTGCCTGTACTATCAATCGCGGCGAAGGCAACGGAGGCAGAGCAAAGTCCTGCAGTATTGCTCACGGTAGTATCCGGGGGACAATGGATATGGGGAACAACAAAAGCTGCATCTTGTAAAAAGATCTGGGCTCTTATTTCACCCCCTGGAAATGCTGTAGTATGAATATTAAAATACCAAAGTCCCAGTTTTAAAGTATCCTCCTGGCCGCTGCTTAATACTATGGAGTCGGTATAAGTTCCGCTGGTAACTCCAGTTGGGAAATTCGTTGCGGGGAAAACAACCGGAGTGGAGATGCCGGGAGGTCCTGGTGCATGAAAATGCGCAGCCGTTGTGTTTGCCGACAAACCACTAAAGGTGACTGTGTATTTCAAAACATTGCTGGAATCGTTGTAGGTTCCTAAAAGTGTACCTGTGCCCGTAGAAGTGTTGGCTGGAACTTCTTGTGCACCGCTGAGAGTCACATGAATGGAATCTGTGGTGGCATTTGCAGGGAAATGAATGACGGCGAAAATGAAAATGATGGCAAGTGGCGTTTTTAGGAAAGCTCTAATCATAACCTTAGATTTTAAAGGTGAATAATTCACAATTCCACAGACACGGATCTGAGGTAGATAAGGTTTAGAAGGGAGCGGAAGATATGTAGTTGATTGTTTCTTATGAACCCAATTCCAAAGGAGTGAAGATTTCGCTCTGCTTGCTACAATTTATGAGCCAAAAAATCGATATGTGCCGCAAACACAGCAATTGCCGTGGATTTTTTTTAGTAGGAGTTCTGAACAGTGCCAAAAACCGGTTCGCCTCATGTCTCCGGAGAGGGTTTTTACTATCCAGTACCGACTGAGCGGGGCTATGATTTTTTTGAATCAGCAGGCACGAAGTTGATGACCTTTTTTACTGTAACACAATCTTTTTTGCCGTAAGGATTTTGCGATTGCTCCGATGCGCTGATCCAATTGCCCGGTGTGTCCTCGCCGAACGCTGAGGCACATTCCTGCCAATACAGTTTGGCAAGGTCATAATGAATGGTAAGTAAAAGAGTAAATAATTCGTTCGAAAACAGGTTCAGGGATTCACGCTTTGCTTCGAGCGAGGGATCGGTGATCATCCCTGCAATTTCCGTCCTCGTGTTATCCCAAATACCCGCCGCCGTTTCGTAGATGGATGAATCCGTTTTCAACTCATCTATTTTCAAATTGTCGAGAAAGGCTTTCAATTTCTCAGCATTTTTATTTACGGCGACGGTATCGCCTTTTGTAAAATCATCAATCATCTTATAATAACTTTCCATGACTACTTCTATCGATTCATTGAACTGCCGGCTATGCTTACTCACTTTTAAAGCAGTTGCCTTAGAATCGTTAATAATTTTTTTTCCCTTTCCCGCTGTGAGATACCAACCTATGATGCTTACAACCAAAACAGCGTAAATAAGAAAAACTTTTTTCATCTTTCCTAAAAAATTTCGGTAAAGATAATCCAAACTGCAGGAGTTGATTATTGCTATTTTTGTCAATTGTGAATGGTGAATGAGTTGTGAGTTGTGAGTATACCAAAAACTTTTAATCGCAATATTTCCAGACGCCAAAGAAGCAATTGCCTATTGGCAATTGACAACTATGCTCGCAGGATTTCAAAATATCACATTCGAATTTGGAGCCCGCGTCCTTGTGCAGGATGCTACGTGGCATATTCAGCCAAACGAAAGGATTGGATTGATCGGCTACAATGGCACAGGAAAGTCTACCCTCTTAAAATTATTGGCAGGCGAATATCAACCATCGAAGGGAACAGTCGAAAGAAGCCGAGGATTGACAGTTGGCTACCTGCACCAGGACTTGCTGAGTTTTGATACCCACGATTCTATTTTAAATGTAGCACTCGGAGCTTTTGAAAAAATTCTACTTCTGGAAAAAGAAATTGAAGAGCTGGGAAAAAAGCTGGAGAAATTATCCGTGACCGGTGAAGGGAATGTTCGACAAAGCGGGAGCCCGGAAGTTTTGGTGCACCAGTATACGGACAAACTTCATGAAATGGAAACACTGGGTGGTTATGCCATTCATCACAAAACAGCAGAAGTGCTGCAGGGTCTCGGATTTGCAAACAGTGACCTGGATCGACCCTACCATGAATTTAGTGGCGGCTGGAGAATGAGAGTATTGCTGGCGAAAATGATCCTTCAGCAACCTGACCTTTTATTGTTGGATGAGCCGACCAATCATCTCGATCTTCCTTCTATTGAGTGGCTGGAAAAATATTTACAGCACTACCAGGGATCAGTGGTGATCGTTAGTCATGATAAATATTTTTTAAACCGCATGGTAACCAAGATCGTTGAGCTCTATCAAAGAGAGCTTCACATCTATAATGGCAATTATGATTTTTATGAAAAGGAAAAAGCTGAAAGAATAGCATTGCAGCAACGTGCCTATGAAAATCAACAGGACTTCATCCGGCAGCAGGAGCGGTTTATTGAGCGATTCAAGGCCAAGGCGAGCAAAGCAACCCAGGCACAGTCTGCACTGAAACGTCTTGAAAAATTGGAGAGAATTGAAGATGTGGAATTGGAAAGACCAAACATCAGGATAAATTTCCGGATCGATAAAACACCTGGAAGGGTGTTGGCAGAGTTAAAAGATGTTTCAAAATCATTTGGAGATAACGTTATCGTGGAACATACCTCCGCAGAAATTAACCGGGGCGATAAGATTGCCCTTATCGGAGCCAACGGAAAGGGAAAGTCTACCCTGCTGCGCATTATTGCGGGAACGGAAACTTTTCAAGGATTCAGAAAATGGGGACATAATGTTGAAGAAGCCTTTTATGCCCAGCACCAACTGGAAGCGCTGAATGTAAATAATACCGTGCTGGACGAACTGAAAGAATGTGGGAGTCAGAAAACAGAATTAGAATTGAGAACTCTTTTGGGTTGTTTTCTTTTTAGCGGTGACGATGTAGAAAAAAAGATCAAGGTTCTGAGTGGCGGAGAAAAAGCGAGAGTAGCGCTTGCCAAAACAATTATCAGCAAAGCCAATTTTTTATTGCTCGATGAGCCCACAAACCATCTTGACATACACAGCAATGAGTTATTGATCGAGGCTTTGAACAAATACGAGGGCAGCTATATCCTTGTAAGCCATGACCGCTATTTTATCTCGAAAACCGCAAATAAAATTTGGGAAATTGTAGATCACAAGATCAAGGAATTTAAAGGGGGTTACGAAGAATATGCAGAGTGGTCCGAGAGGACTCGTTTGGAGAAGGAAAGAATGAGTCGGGAGTCGGGAGCCAGGAGCCTTGAGTCAAAAAAGTCAAGTGAGCTGGAGAAGGTAGAAAATAGATTAGCGAATACAGAAGAAAAAAAACAGGCGATGGCTTCAATCAGTAAAGAAGTAAAAAAAGAATTGCAAAAACAGCAAAAGCTTTTTCAGCAACTGGAAGAAAAAATCGCAAGGTTGAATGAACAAAAGCGGGAATTGGAGACTGCTTTAGCTGACCCTCTAACTTACTCTGACAAGAATAAATTTCTTAAAACGGAGAGCAATTATAAAAAGGCTTCCGATGAACTAGTCAGTCTCAATTCTGAATACGAAAAAATTTTCGAAAAGATCATGGAATTGGAGGGCCAATAAATTTATTTTATTGAACTGTGCCCGCTTTTACAAAATCGCTCACAAGATAACTAATCAATTTACCCGTTCCTTCATCCGTCCTCCCATCAGTTAGCCGGGCGGCGCCTTCACATATATGCAAGTAAGCAGGTTTACTGTCCATGGCGGCAAAAGAAATATATTGTCTTGCATGTACAGGTGAAATACCAACGGGGCTCATGGCGCTGCTGAGCGTATTTTGAATACTGTCAAGATCAAGATCAATTCCGCAAAAAGTATCCTCTGTAAATCCTGTCGCGTGCGCAACAGCCTGCATAAAAGTTCTTTTTTCATGAACAAAAATATCCTCGAAGGTGATGCAGTCGATGAAGGGATTATTGACCATGTCCATCCAAACATTTTGCTGTAAATAATTCTCATGGATGGCAACTACGCAGTATTTCGCTAAGTAACCATCCTCTTCGGCGTAACGAAAAGCATTGCCACTATGCCTTCCTTCGATTGGTCGATAGTCAACATGTGCATCGAGGTTAATGCAATTGACCTGGGCCAGCGGAATCGCCCCAGCCTTATGCCACCCTTTTGCCGCTCCTTTGATCATGGGATATGTGTTGTTGTGGCCTCCTCCAACGGTAATTGGAATTTTTTTTGCCTCAGTAATTATTTTGATTAGAGTCTCCACTTCATCATCAATCGCGTTTACGGCATGACGGTATGCTTCCAGTCTTTCCTCTTCGGTTTTCGCCGTGGTATCGATCAGGTATTGCATGTCACCAAAATCGAAATATCCGGCCAGGATGATCTCATTCCCGTCCAAAAAATCATTGCTTTGTATATTTAGAAATTGTTGCAGAAATGAGAGCCACGCAGTGTCGGCACCACCTGTTCCTTTGTTAGCTTTTACTCCAATATCTTCGGGAATGCCGAGCAAAACAAATTTCGCAGTTGTAGTTTGCAAAAAAGATTCAAACTGCGTAGTGTCAGGAATAGCCTGGATCCTTTCACCCAATTTGGTTTCGAATCTGCGTAAATGGGTGAGGTAAAGGATATCAGTTTTATTGTAAAATTTAAAATGTTTCACCGATCATGTCTTGAATTTATCAGTCAAATATTTCAATGAAGATAAGAAAACACAAGTTGAGCTTGCACTAAAATTAAATTGTACATTAGTGTATTTACACATGAGAAAACCGCGAATGATACTTCAACGATTTAATAGTAAACTGTTCCTAAAAAAATTCCTCCTCATTTCGATTTTTTTTTGCGTTGCGACAATCTCACTTTCCCAAAAGTGGAATGCAGATAGTTTGCGAAGGGAACTGAAGACTTCAAGGCACCACGATACAAACAGCATTCGACTGATGTGGCAACTTGCAAGTGTCACTTATACTTACAATCCCGACACCGCGCTTCGCCTGGCGCAAAACGCACTGTACCTGGCGAAAAGTCTAAAATATATCGACGGGCAATCGCGTTCATTGGGAATATTGGCAAACACATTTATGGTTGTTGGCAACTATCCGCAGGCACTGGAGCTAAATTTTCAAAAGCTTCAATTGGAGGAAACACGGGACCGGCCCCGTAACCTAGCCAGTGTCCTTATGAATATTGGTATCATTTATAGGTACCAGGAAGAATACTACCATGCGTTGCAGTATTACTCAAAAGCCGATTCAGTCATTTCGAAAAGACAGGTAGAAGACTTTAAACACAACATTGCACTCAACATAGGCGACGCTTATGACCGGCTTGAAAATTTTGACTCGTCTTATAAATACTATATTCGATCATTGAGGATTGCGCTTGATTTGGGCGATGATGATTTTATCGGTAAATCCATGACGGGTCTTGGACACATTTACAGGAAAAGTAGGAACAGCGCGCAATCCTTACTAAACTATCGCGGTGCAATTGGCTACTTACGCTCCGCAAGTAATGATGAGGTTCTTTGTGAAGCTGCATTAGGTCTTGCCATGCTGTACCAGGATTTGAATCAAGATGATTCCGCCGGATATTATGCAAATCTTTCCTTCTCTCTGGCAAGAAATGACGGCTTTGCCTCCG
The DNA here is from genome assembly GCA_005883765.1 of Bacteroidota bacterium. GTDB lineage: Bacteria > Bacteroidota > Bacteroidia > Chitinophagales > Chitinophagaceae > VBAU01. The sequence continues at coordinate 18,051 of VBAQ01000004.1, read as the reverse complement.
CCGAGTTTGATGCCAGTGAATTCCTGACGGGTCATTATAAGAAGATCAATAATATTGATAGTGCATTTGCTTTTGCAGAATATTCACACCAATTGAATGATTCTCTCAACAGCAAAGTAAAGATTCGTCAGTTGCAAATTCTTTCCAGCAATGAGCAGTTTCGCCAGCGAGAAATGGAGGAAGAAAGAATGATCGCTGCGCAGCGCAGGCACCAACAGTTGCAATTGCTTTTGATCGGGATATTTATACCCGGCTTGTTTCTTGTTACCTTACTTCTTAGCCGGCGAAGAATTCATATCAGAGTTATCAAAGTCCTCGGCGTTCTATCGCTCCTCTTTTTCTTTGAATATCTCACATTATGGTTGCATCCAACAGTGGCCGAACTCACTGGACACATGCCAATATTTGAAATACTAATCTTCGTCTGCGTCGCGGCGGTGCTAATTCCACTTCACCATCGCGCCGAGCGATGGCTAATTGACAGACTTATACAGCACCGGGTATTTCGGGGTCAAACGAAAAAACTTCGCCTCGCAGAAACGGCAGAAGGAAGTCACCCCACAGAATAATTTTGAGGTGAAATGTATTAACGATGTGAATGAAAATTGATCCTGCTTTAATTGCCCGGGGACACAGGTTTTGTCTTAGCCGTATCCATCTTGCTTGATGTATCCATCATGGGTTTTGTCGCCGTGTCCATCTTCGTACTTGTAGTGTCTGTTGTTGTCTTGTTTTCGCTACTATTGTTGCAGGCTGTCATCGCAAGTGACAGAAAAAAGATTCCAAGGACAGTCTGAAAAATCAGTTTTGGTTTATTCATTATCATAACAGTTTGGTTTAGGCCATAAGAGTACAACAAGTCCTCATTAATTCCAAAAAAAAATGTATCAAAACCCCTAGCTTTACGAGGGAACTAACAAATGTTTATGAGAGCTAAACTGCCAATAGCTTTTATCTTGATCTTTGGAGCTACCGTCCAGGCATATCCTCAATCGCTATATCAACTTCAATACAACTTTCACCATCCCGGTGACTCAATAACCTACCACGCCTTCATGGTGAGATTTGATGACGGTACCGGATTGCTAAGAGTGAGATATGTTGAACCGAAAACCAACCAGGACGTGTTGATCGAAACAGATATTGAGGAAGCATTTACCCTGGACAAATCCGGAATGCCTGATACAAGCATTTTGGTATCGAAAGCCATAGACCCACGGTTCATCTCCGGCAATGATAAAACAAAATTTATCACACCTGTTTTTTTATTTGAGAACAATTCAACAACCGGTTATTTCGATCCAACAGGAGTTACCGAACCGGGGAATACGGTCATGTCTACAAGTACTATTTTTAGTGCCGAACTGATAGAGCGGGCGGCTTTGACCAGGGAATTTGTTTTGCAATTCTTTAGCGAAGACGAAGATTTTTTTGTAAATCTTTTCAATATCAAATCGAGAGGCCTGACGCCTGTTGAGAAAAGCATTAAACTACATTTACTGATAGTAGCCGACACTCTCGATAAAGAAATAGGTTCATCCTGCGCCAGGGATATGAGGCGCGCCTCAGAAACTTTTACCGGCCTGACAAATTTTCTTGGTATAAAAATTTACCCAAAAACGATATCAGGGAAAGAGTATAACAAGCAGAACATCCAAGCTGCTATCAACAACCTTAAACCTTCAGCCAACGACATTGTAGTCTTTTACTATTCAGGGCATGGATTTAAAATACCGGAAAAGCCACGACGATTTCCCAATTTGAAGCTTAAAAATTTTCGTAACGACAGAAGTAATTTCAGGGACAGCATGACATGGATCAAAAAGGATAGGCAGGATAATATAAGCTACTCACTAAATATCGAAGATATTTTTAACTCCATAAAAAAGAAAGGGGCCAGATTCAATCTCGTGCTGAGTGATTGCTGTAATAACGATATTTTCTCTGAGAATGCAAAAGGCACCAAACCGGGAAAAACAAAAGGCTCGGGAATAGAGTGGAGCGAGGATAATATCAGGACTTTATTTCTCAATAAGAACCCCATGTCAGTGTTGGCAACCGCAGCTTCCACCGGCCAGAAAGCCTCAAGCAATGACGACTTTGGCGGGTTCTTCTCGTATTTTTTTAAAACATCGATGGAAAATTATTGCAGCAAGCTAAAAACTAATGTTACATGGGACCTGGTATTGCAGGATGCTCAAAAACAAACTATCGTCAAGGCAAGACATACGTATTGCGACAAGCCATATATACCTGAAAATATTTGTCAGCAAAACCCGGATTACAAAATCATCTTCGGAAAATAATTAATTCTGATCCGGCGTACCATCACTTATGATCGGCACGGGAATCTTTGCAGTGATGTCTTTCCACGGTTGCAGTGAGCGATACGCATCCCATACACTGTCATATTTCAACACCCAATAGTAGCTGAAGCCCTTTTCTATTGCTAGCTTCAGCCATCTCCAAGCTTCGCTCGTATTCTTTAGTTGTGCATTTAGACGCGCAATAGTATACATGGTCAGGTATTGGGATGAGTCATTCATTAAATAGTCCATGTACAATGGAAGAGCTTCTTTTGGATGATTGGATAACAACTGCAGACGTCCTTTGAGATCGGTGATCGCCGGTATCCTGTACGGATGTATTTGTTGTGCGCCATTCAATAGCTTCAAAGCATCTGAAAAACGGCCTGAATGAATGCAGTATTTCGCCATCAACACTTGCTTGTCAAAATTTATCTCATGCCGGTTGTTCAGCGTGTCCAATTGTTCCAGGGCGTCGCTCAGATGATAAGTTATCGAACAAACCTCAATAAATCTCATTCTTGTATTGGCGTTGCCAGTTCCCAGATCAATTGACCGTTTATAGTAAGGCAGTGATCTCTCGGGTATTCCCTGCCACACGTACAAATCGCCGATCTTGCCGTTAATATCGGCTCTGATACTGTCATCCTGTGAAAGAGAATCGACCGTTTTAAAATAATTAATGGCCTCGGTGCGCGGATACATAATCAGGTTGGAGAAATTAACCTTTTCGAAAGTGCCGGGCAGCAATTCTTGTCTTGGCATAGGCTCAACGATTTCCGGCTTGGTGAAATCGCTCTTTCCAAAGGCATACTTTTCAATATCCGTATCAGGTTCTATCTTTTTTTTATCGACGGGATAGTCATCCGGATGCCGCGCGGCGAGGCGGTACAGTAATAATGCCCCTTTGTAATACCACTCTGCGTCACCGGGAAGTCGCTGCATCATTCGCTGGTAAAAACCATTAAGCTCCTGGCCACCGACGGTTGTATCATGAAATGCATAATTGCGCAACACATCTTCCGCTTCCTGGTACCTGCTCGTTCGTTCCAGCATTTGCCACAGCTTGTAATATCCTCCGATGAAGACGGGATCCATGGCGATGATTGCGCGATAGTGAGTTTCTGCTTCGCTGAAATGATTCCATGAATCGTACATTGTACCCAAAAAATAATGATCGTCAATTTTGCTATAGTAACCAAGACGAAAGGTTGAGATAATGCATTCCTTCGACTTGGATGCGGGTAACAAATTGATGAGTGAGTCAGTATAGCGATCGAAGGCCGAATCAGCCATGTAATAGGCAAGGGCATAATTGAAAACGATGTCCGCCTCCTGCCACCTTTTTTGCCGATATAACAATTTGCCGAGGTAGTGAAACGCGAGCGGGTTGGTTTTATTCAATGCGATTACCTGCTTGAATTTGCTCTCCGCGACGGCATCCTCTCCTCTGTTATATGATAAATATCCCCACACAAAATTGCCCATGACATCATTTTTACCCACATCATTTTTGTCAAAGAAGCAAGGGAATTCGGGTGTCATCACCTGGCCAAGTTGGTCCAACCACGGCTGGTCGGGTAGTTTATGGAAGTGAAATCCTTTCTTTCTTTTTTCTGACTCGAAGAAAAACGAATCAGCCATTGCATATTGCGTGGTATTCATGTACACAAACCCCAGTCGCTCAAAAGGCAGATAGTGGCGTGAATTCAATTTGATACTTCTCCGGTAAGATTCTTCGGCCACAAGCAAATTACCCGTCTCCTCACTCAGCATTCCATTGTTCACAAAAATGCCCTGGAAGTCAGGTTGCAATTCCTTTGCCTTGCGCGTTGCTTCGAGAGCTTTCTTATAGTCTTTTGTGATGGTGTATAATCCGATAAGGTTCGACCAGGGTATTGTCCAGGCGGGAGCAATTTGCGTAGCCCGAACGTAAGATTTCTCCGCTGGCACGTACTGCTTCTTGAAAGAGTAAAGTATTCCCAACTCATTTTGAATATAGGCCGCGTTTTCGTCCAACTCCAGCGCTTTTTTCTGTTCGGAAAAAGCCGTATCAAACAAATTAGCCGGATTCTCTACGGTTGGCATTTTCAACCGCGCGGCCACACCAGCAAAATAATGCAGCTTCACTTGCAAAATCCGGTACAAATAATCTTCGGGCTTTGTAATCTTTAACGCCACCGCAAACATCTTTGGGTATACATCATAGCCATTGCTGTTGCTGTTGTAATAACGTCTTCTCTCTAACTCAGCTTCATCACCGTCAAGATATTGGTTAATTACTTTTTGGCCTACATCACTCAGCATCACGGCGAGCTTATTGTTGAACCTATTCAATGCATCGGCATTTTCACGCAGTGTTTTTTGAAGTGTTGCGATTTTTTCCGGCTCTAGTGATATTTTCAGACTATCAAAGAGCGAATTGTGCGAGGTCGCCATGTTAATAAAAGCAAATGGAATTTCGTCTTTCGATAATTGGCTTAGTTTATTAAAGTCGACAAGCTGCTCAATGGAAACCTGCTTTAGTATATTGAACAGGTAGGTTTGCGGCTGCATGGGGAGCGGCTTGAGTAAGGTAACATTTGGCGACACGAGACCGGACGGTCCTCTCTTTTTCAATGAACTCAGTGTGGCATTATCTACCAGCGAGAGTTTTACATTTTCAAAACCCTTGATCACCGGCGTTTGTTTCTCCCCTCTTTGTGCCAGCAGTGGATCCGTTGACAACGACGTGTCAAGGTACTTTTTTATTTCATTTACTGTGATCACGCCATCGTGAGCATAATCAGCCAAACCTTCCAGGCCATTAATGAGATAGTAAGAAAATACACCTCTTCCCCCACCCCACCCTTTATCTTCCACCGATAGTTGGTCTGGCGCACACGACGTGATACGCACCTCACTACTTTGCACAGTTCTCAGCTGCTCGCCGACCAGGAAGGTTCCTCTGAAATCCGAGCCCGCCAGTTTCCCCGAGTGACAGGCATCGGTGATCAATATTACTTTTGCGCCATTGGTCACCGAAAGTGTGTTGGCGATATTGTTCAGGTCTTCAATGCGCACGGCGTTATTGATGTAGTTTATCCGCGGGGTATTATACGAGAGAAGAAATCCAAGTTTATAAATGGTGTTGTTTTCCATATCGCCGTGACCTGAAAAGTAGAAATAGACGAGATCGTCTTTGTGGCAGGCTTCCAGCAGCCAATTTAATGCGTCATAAATAGCACCGTAGGTTGCATTCTCATTTACGAGCAGCCGGATATTTTCTTCGGGAACTGAACCTCCGGGCTTTGATTTGAGATACTCAGCAAATACCTGGGCATCCTTGTGCGCATACTCCAACTGCACGATGCCGGGGCTTTCATAATCGGATATGCCAACTACGACCGCATAGGTGCGGGGCGAATGAGCAGATTGAGCGGCCCGATTTTGTTGATTTACCTGTGCGAGCAAAGAGGCAGCCGATGGCAGCACAAGCAGCATGATCAGAATAAATCGTATTCTCATTAGATGTGGTGGCGGGAAGAAAGTGAATTTACCGACTACTTTTAAAGTTAAATTCTTTTTATTTCCATTCAAGAATTTCTTTTCCGTCCGTAAGAAAGGGTCGACCCCCGATCTGTTGTAACCAAACATAGAAGCTGACACGCGAGATAAGAGATAGGACTTTGTAAATAACCCATGTCCTGGGATTGGTATCGGCTTGCACTTAAAACGAACTCTCCCGCGCTGCTTCGTGCAACAAAGAACCAAAGCAGGAGAGTAAAAATAAAATCCTTATTCCACCAGCACCTCAAGAAAGTCAATAAAAAAACTCTGTAGCTTTAACAAACCTAAATTCGACTGTCATGACTATCAAAGAAGCCAATGTCACCATTAATGTAAAAGACATGGATACATCCGTTTCCTTTTATCAATCACTGGGTCTTGATGTGAAAAATCGCTGGGGTAATTTTTATGCACAACTTGCGGCGCCCGGTATTGTCATCGGGCTCCATCCCACAAGCGATTCAAGTCTTGCAGGGAACTCGGGGAATGTTTCCATTGGCTTTACTACAGACAATATTGAAGAAACAAGATCTTCGCTGCAGCAATTAGCAATCCAGGCAACGGAAAGGAAGGAAGAAGGCGGACAGTTCCTGCACTTTACCGATCCGGATGGTACTGCATTATATTTTATCAAACCAAAATGGTGATGGAATTTGCCAGGCTGCCTAAATAATTTCTCCGTTGATTATTACTTTATCAATAAGGTTTGTCCCAAAGGAATACGGCAAATAATCCAGCGAAGGAATAGCCTTTGTAAAAAGGAGATTTGCCTTTTTGCCAACTGAAATGCTACCCACTTCACTTTGCAATTCCATAGCGTAGGCGCCGTTGAGCGTGGCGGCATTAATGGCTTCTTCGGGTAACATTTTCATTTGAATGCAACTCATGGCAATAACCAAATTCATATTTCCGCTTGGCGAAGATCCCGGATTGTAATCACTTGCCAGTGCGATGGCACACCCTGCATCAATTAATTTTCTTGCGTGTCGAAAGGGAATGCCGAGAAAAAAAGCGGCCGTTGGAAGCAGCGTGCATATGCCCGTCCAACCATCCCGATCAATCGCACGGGAAATTGACGCTATATCTTCGTCGGTCAAAGTTTCGAGATGGTCGAGTGAAAGTGCTTTTAGTTTTATTCCCGCTTGAATTCCACCGATCGAGTTGAGCTGATTAACATGCAACTTAGGTTTCAATCCATAACTCATTCCTGCTCTGCAAATGGTTTCAGTTTCCGCGGGAGAAAAAAATCCGTTCTCACAGAATACATCGATGTAGTCAGCTAATTTTTCCCCAGCAATCACTGGCAACATTTCGTTGATGATAAGATCACAATAGCCCCGGTGATTTTCTTTATATTCCAGGGGATACGTGTGGGCCCCGAGAAAAGTTGATCTTATTGAGAGGTTCGATTTTTCTTTTAGTTTCTTTATCACTCTCAACATTTTTAGTTCGCCTTCCACCGTTAACCCGTATCCGCTTTTTATTTCGACGGCCCCTGTTCCGAGTTTGCTTATTTCTGACAGTCGTTGCCACGCAAGACTGAACAAACGGTCCTCGGAAGTTTCATTTAATTTTTTTGCCGAATTCAAAATACCGCCACCCTTTGCAGCGATCGCAGCATAGCTCATTCCTTTGATCTTATCAACAAATTCTTCCTCGCGGCTTGCGGCGAAGACAAGATGCGTGTGGCTGTCACACCAGCATGGCAAAATAAATTGACCACTTCCATTGATTTCGGATTTAGAATTTCGGTCCTGATAGTTATCGGGATCGGATTTTAAGTTTTGCATCTCACCATATTCCACAATCACTCCATCTTCAATAATCAAATAGGCATTCTCAATGATCGGCAAATCTGCCAATTCTCTTCCACGAAGAAGTTTATTGTCTTGCCTCACTCCAACCAGTTTTTTGATATTGCTGATAAGTGTTGTCATCCCTTTTATAACGGGAACGAAACTATCAAAAGAATTTTGAAACAAATAATCACGTGAAGGTCACAAGGCAGTAAGGTGTCAAGCTAAAATATCTTTTATCATGGCTAAAGGAATCATTACTTTTTCTGGACGATTAAGTAATTCATGTCTCAGGGCGTAGAGTGCTTTGTCAAGCAAATAGTATTGCAGCATGACCTTCAGATCATCGCTTGAACTTGGGATGAGATCAGTTTTCTTAACCGTCTCAAGATATGCTTTTAAAAAAAACCCGCTCATGTAATGTATCCATGTGTCGGCGTAGGGAAGTAACCGGTTGATCTCTTCCTGTTTAACATGCGGCGTTGCTAAAAAACCTTCGTAGCCGGCATAATAAAAAGAGCGTATCGTGGACGCTACATCTGTGAGCGGAGAACGCTTCAGCCTCGTTTCGCTATAGCTGCGTGACGGAATTCCGCCGAAATCATGGATCGCTACGTCCTTGCCCGTTAACAAAATTTGACCAAGGCTCAGAGTGCCATGGATCCGTATCTTCACTACATCGAGTTTTTTACTGTATATCTTTTTTAAAACAGAAAGCATTTCATTTTTTCTGCCAAGCAATTCGTCTGCGGCAGCCCTTTCACTATCTGGCATCGCCGACCTCTTCCGGTACAAATGATGATATGATTCTCTAACCAATGCTAAGACGGAAGAGAATAGTGACCTCTGGTAGTGCAAGGAAAAATTTTCTGGGGCAAAATCTTTTAAGCCATTTGGTTGCGCTAATGCCAGGTGTAACTGGCCGGTGCGAACACCAAACAGAGTGCTTTCATCCGATGCTCTTGCCCCAAGCAGATCCTGCATTTCTGTTGGCAAGTTTTCAAAGCCCGCTGGTTCGACCAGGCTGCCATTGTGTTGTATCTTTTCAAGAAAATCTTTTTTTGCTGCAAGTATTCTTTCAATATAATTATTTACTCTTTCCTGTGCATAGGTGTAACCATCGCCATGATTTTCTATCATCTCCTGTATCATGCCAACAACAAACGATCCTTTCTTAAATTTCCATTCGATCGAACCGAGATATTTAGGCGTATATTGAAATTTTGCTTGTTGAGTCAGGTATTGAGAAATCTCATGGTCCGGATTTATTCCCATATCAATTTTTCTATAAACCTTCAGGAAAAAATGATTGTCATAAGTGATCGCTGTATTATCCTGGTACCTCGTCAATAGTATTCGTGAACGGATATCGGGGTGTCTTTGAAAATATTTATTTATTTCTTCGGCTCCGTTAAAGTTTATTTCAGAGTTTTTCAAAACGACCATTTCAGTCTTTGTAATATTTTCAAATAGCCATGATTGCATGGATGGAGTATAAAAGGCATCGCACAAAATCCCTTCTTGGTCCTGCCACTTCAATTTCGTAACAACTGCTTGAGGAAACTCCTGCAAAAGACTATTTGCAAATTTCTTTTTTGCAAATGCCAACGGTAATAAATAAGTGTCCGGAAGCCCGCTTTTATAATTCACTTCTATTAATAACAGCCAAACCTGGTTCTTGCCAAGCGAAAGACCCACATGTTCGACTATTGAGCAACTGTAGATAGGACGTTGCTTTTCCCAAAACCAATTTGTTTTGACCAGGTAGGCTGGAAGAATTTCATTTTCCAGGTTTTCTCTTACGTCTTCTTTCCCGACAAGGTCTTCCCATGTGTCCAAAGCCAGTTCGGGCAGTTCTTCTTTTTTTACGGGCTGATTCCAGGCCGTTTCCAGGCTAAACCATTGGAAACTGTGTGCGCCGAGAGTAAAAAAATACGGAGAGCTTTCTTTTATTGGAGGGAAGCTATTTTTACTGAAAATTTCCACGGGAACACAGCCATTATATTCAGCAAGGTCCAACTCAGCCGGCTGCGAGAATTTTGAAAGATTCACAACGATTAACAGCGTTTCGTTTTCATAATGGCGTGTAAAAGCCAGCACTTTCGGATTGTCAACATTGATAAACTTCATATCGCCGCGGCCAAAGGCTTTATACTTCTTGCGCATGCTTATCAAATGCTTCATAAACCAGAAAAGAGAGGACGTATTTTGCCTTTGCGTTTCGACATTCACCGCCTCATAGTTGTATTGTGGATCGAGAATGACCGGCAGATAAAGTTGTTGAGGATTTGTTCGGGAAAAACCAGCATTGCGATCTGGTGACCATTGCATGGGAGTACGAACGCCGTCACGATCACCCAAATGAAAATTATCGCCCATACCGATCTCATCACCATAATAGATCACCGGCGTGCCGGGCATGGAAAACAAAAGTGAATTCATCAATTCTATTTTCCTCCGATCACTTTCCATCAGTGGTGCCAACCTGTGTCGTATGCCGAGGTTGATTCTCGCCTTCGCATCTTTGGCGTACACGCGATACATATAATCTCTCTCTTCGTCGGTGACCATTTCCAGGGTAAGCTCATCATGATTTCTTAAGAACATGGCCCATTGGCACGTAGGCGGAATCGGAGGCGTCTGATCAAAAATATCAGTGATCGGATAACGGTCTTCCATTTGCAACGCCATAAACATCCGTGGCATCAATGGGAAATGATAATTCATGTGGCATTCATCACCATGGCCAAAATATGAAGCAGAATCTTCCGGCCACATATTTGCTTCAGCGAGCATCAACGTTCCCGGGAAGTATTCATCAATATGTGCGCGCAGCCTTTTAAGGAACGCGTGTGTTTCAGGAAGATTTTCTCCGTTCGTTCCCTCCCGTTCAAACAAATAGGGCACAGCGTCAAGGCGAAAACCATCAACACCCATGCTGCACCAAAAATCAATCATCTTGAAAACTTCCTCCTGCACTTTGGGGTTGTCATAATTCAGATCGGGCTGGTGATGAAAAAAGCGATGCCAATAATATTGTTTCGCCACTTCATCCCAGGTCCAGTTACTGGCCTCGAAATCCTGGAAGATAATTCTCACATCCTTGTATTGCGAAGGGTCATCGCTCCATACGTAATAGTTTCGTTCTTCAGAACCCTTTGGGGCATTTCTTGCTGCCTGGAACCAGCGATGTTGATCAGACGTGTGATTGATGACCAGCTCGGTGATCACTTTTAAATGGCGACGATGTGCTTCCTGCAAAAACTTTTGAAATTCTTTTATTTCACCGTAGGCAGGATTGATGCTGTAATAATCCGCAATATCGTACCCATCATCCTTAAGAGGGGAAGGGTAAAATGGCAAGAGCCAGATTGTGGTAATACCTAATTCCTCTAAATAGTCCAGCTTCTCGAGCATGCCGCTGAAATCACCAATGCCATCCTCATTGCCGTCGTAAAAAGCTTTAATGTGAAGTTCGTAAAATATTGCGTCCTTATACCAGTGAAGCTTGCTGTCCAATTCCTGTGAAACCGGCATACACTTACTTAAAAATTATTCCAGTCAGAAACAAATTAAAGACCAGAGTTTATTGAAATTACAAAAAAGATGAAGGTCCTCTTGTAAAGACTTGATTAGGCCGGCTACTAACTTTTAATTTCTAGTTTTTTATTTTATAATCGGGCTGCTTCTGTGGGGCTACACAACTTTGTAAGCGGTGTAACAAAGGCATGACATGTTGTTGCGAGGGCAGTGTATATTTTGCTGCTGTGCCCCTGTTACCGATTTTGATCGTATATGTTTTTACTGTGTAGGCGGATTCTTCCAGCACTTTGAACATATCCTCGTCAGTAGTGTCATCGCCAATGCACAAAACGAAGTCGGGCTGTGCTTCATTTAATATTCTTAGGGTTATGGTTCCCTTGTCGAAACCGGCCATTCTTATTTCAACTACCTTGTTTCCATCGATCACCTGCAACGGTGTGTTTTGGATAAGTTGAGAAAGATTATTGATCAATTCCCTTGAACGGGCAAAGCCCAGATCGACCTGCGTGTTGCGGTAATGCCAGGCGAGGGTATTTGTCTTCTCTTCAATAAAAGAACCAACGCATCTTGTTACAAATATCTGCATGATGCGGCGCACTTCGTCTTTCCACTGCTCAGACACAGTAACCAGTTGTTGCCAGGCTTCGTTCCTCATTTTAATACTTGAGCCATGCTCAGCCACCAGCGTAATGGGCAGGTAGCCGAACCATTTTTCCATAGTACCGGCATCTCTTCCGCTTACAATAGCCACATGATTATCCGGATCTGATGAAATGGAAGCCAGGAAATCCTTTACTTTTTCATCAGGAACGGCTTCGGAAGGCAATCGCTTGATAGGAACAAGCGTGCCATCATAGTCAATGAGAAAAAATCTTCTTTTCGTCTCGGCATACTGGCGACAGATGGCATTAATTGCTTTTTCGTCTAAAGTTTTCACGGTTAATTTTTGTTGTTCTTTTTTTGTTTCTTTCAATTGATCCAGGAAATCATTTACCCACCTTACTACGTCGTATTCCTGCAATCTGCGTTGCATCAACACCATTCGATTCCTTTGCTCCTGCAAAGGCATGTTCAGCGCACGTTCGATATTGGTGGCTATATCATTAATGTCCGTAGGATTTACCAACAAGGCTTCATTCAATTCGCTGGCGGCACCGGCAAGCTCGCTTAAAATTAATACACCGGTGCGAGAAATCGAACTGGCGACAAATTCTTTCGCTACGAGATTCATTCCATCGCGCAGCGGAGTTATCAGGGCGACATCGGCCAACTGGTACAAGGCCGCTAATTCATGAAAAGGTAGATGCTGATACCGGTAAATGATCGGTTGCCAACTGATAGTTGAGAATCTTCCGTTGATGGTACCGATCTTTTCTTCTAATTGTTTTTTTCTTTCATTGTACGTCTGTATCTCATCCCTTGAAGGAACTACATCCAGAACAAAAACAACTTTTTCTTTCCATTGGGGGCTTTGCTCCAGGAAAAATTCAAAACCATTCAGCCGATCCATGATTCCCTTAGTGTAATCAAGTCGATCAACGGAAAAAATAATTTTTTTATCAGCAAAATTTTTTTTGATCTGCTCTCTGTATTCCATCACTTCAGGGTCATTGGCGGCGTTATTGAATTTTTTAAAATCAATGCCAATCGGAAACAAGTCCACCTTGATAAATCTATTTTGATATTGCAAGGTGTGGAAATAGGTATCGGCCCCCAGTATCATTTTCACTGATTGAATAAAATGTTGCACGTAATCGTGGGTATGAAAACCGATCAGATCTGCTCCCATTACACCCTGCAACAACGATTTTTTCCACTCATTAGGCAGTAGCCTGTATAATTCATAGGACGGAAAGGGAATATGCAGAAAGAAACCGACCTTGGCCTCAGGCTTTTGTTGTCTCAGCATTTGAGGCAAAAGCATTAACTGGTAGTCATGGATCCAGATCACATCGTCCGGCTTCAGCATAGGCAGTAATTCCTTACAGAATTTCTTATTGATCTGAACGTAGGCATCGTAATAACTGGCCGGGTATTGCACCAGCGTGGGAAAGTAGTGAAACAAAGGCCAAAGGACTGAATTGGAGAAACCGTTATAATAGTCGTTATAGGTCTCCCTGTCAACAAACAAAGGTTGAATGTCAAAATCACAATTCGTCGCCTGATTCAACACCAGGTCATCCCAATCCTCCTGTGGAAAATCAGCCACACCTATCCATAACTT
>VBAQ01000004.1:0-4539 GCA_005883765.1 Bacteroidota bacterium | reverse complement strand
ATTTCATCGCCTTCATGGTCAATAGAAAACGGTAATCGGTTCGATACAATGATCAGTCGGCTCATAAAATTTCCATTAAACAGGAGCTAGGCGAATTTGAAACTGCTAAAACTGGGCCGAAAAGATTAATATAGAACAAGTATCAAATTAGCTAATAATCAGAGCTGAGAAATTACTTGTACCTGTCTCCCTCTTCCCCATCCCCTCTCCACAAGTGGAGAAGGGTGGCGATCCCGACTTATCGGGAGAGTCGGGAAGAGGAATGCGACAACAAAAAATTTTCCTCTCCCCCATCCCCTCTCCACAAGTAGAGGGGTGACGATACCGACTTGTCGGGAGAGACGGGAGAGGAAAAGAGTGAAGAATAACTCCAAATAAAAAACCGTCCCATTCACGGAGCGGTTCTAAAATCTTATTTCAGTTAAATTAATAAGGCATTATGACAGTGAGACTGTTACCATTCGCGCCGGTCCATATGACCTTGAAATAGTAATGACCGGTACCAGGACAAGAGATAGGGACACCATTAGCATCAAGACCAAATGTTGCTGTTGCCGTGATCAAAGGAGTTGTATGTTTCACCTCGCCGCTGACTAGCCTAAAACTGCAATCCTGGCGGATCACCAACGGCTGCACGGTGGAACTGGCAAATGCATGGCCAAAACGGTTTGTTCCCCACTCAGCAATGTTAGTGGTAGCACCATCAGTGTGGGTTCCCGTAGTGGTGATCACAACACCGCTATTGTATGTGAATACGCGTTGTTTGGCTACCTGCCATGTGCGTTGTGTATTGTCTTCAAAAGTTACCGACATGTTGCTGCTGGTAATGGTATGAGTAATACTAGTGAGATTAGGCAAATTGAACAAAAGGCCACCGCTTACGTTAGTGTAGGTCTCTGAACCGTTAAGGGTGATGCTTTTGTTATCGCTGACTCTTGTAATTTTCAAATTCTGAAACGTTATGGTGATGGCAGCACCGGCATCTTTCCAATGAATGCCCTGGGCCATAGAAAGTATGATCGTGCCTGCACGCGTTCTACTGCCCCAACAATTGCTACCGTTATAGGTGATGGTAATTGTTCTTGGATTGCTCACGCTATCGTACACCAGTGAAGCATCACAAATAATTGGAGTTTGCACCTGGTTATAACGCCCGGAAAAACTAGATGAAGTTTCCAGTGCAGCGTCAGCGTCATTGGCTGTTGCTTCCATTTCACTGGAAAATCTTGCCTGGTCATCAGACTGAACAGATGCTTCCTCGGTGTTATTATTGGATGGGCTAGTTTCTTTTTTACAGGCGGTAAAGGCGGCAACAAGAAAAAGGACGGCTGCCGATAAGAGAAGGGTTTTCTTTTTCATATTTGCGGATTTGTTTTATTGCAGACATAGACCGGAGAGATTCTTTGAAGTTTAAAAAAATTCTTTTTTATTCATTCCAGTTCATGCCAACAATCGGGTTTGCTCAGAAACGCATATATATAACAATTATTGCAACCCGGAAATCGTGAATATCCCACGTAGTTTCCGTCTGAATGTTCAAGAAAAATGAAATGCCTTTTTTACCGCGTAGTAAAGAGATGTTTAGATCTTTCCCACTCATCTTTGGTCATTTCAAATTTTATTTCTCTTTTTCCATGTGTCCCCACCTCTTTCCACCCAGCCTTCCTGTAAAATTTCTCGGCTCTTGTGTTAGGCGCAGTTCCTAACCAAATTGTAGAAGGGGTTTGATTGAAGTACCAGTCCAGCATGTCATCATGCAATTTGCGGCCAATGCCTCTTTCTTCAAACCCCGGTTGAACAAATAAGGCCCAGACATTATTATCGACCACATCAGCAATGGCAAAGCCAACAATTTGTTCGTCTATTTCACACACCCATCCCTTACCTCTGTTGAACAAATAATTTTCACAATCCTTATCTGTAACAAGAGCCGGATCGGATAATGTATTTTCTTTTACCGAATTCCTCACGATTTGCATTTGAGGGATATCTGACAATGTCGCTTCCCTGAATATCATTTTTTTGATTTACTTTTTTGTAAAGTCATCGATAAGCTTCATCACAACAGCACCCTCCTCCCCACTGCAGGGATTAGTTCCCTTATCCAAAAAGTATTCTACCACTTTTTCGATCATGGGCTGCTGAACATGTTGCAGACCTTCAAACGAAAAGTTTTTTGTTTCTCCATTTACCGTCACGATGAGCGGTTGGTGTTCAAAAAAACTAAAACAGATCTTTCCGTTCGAGCCGAAAATTTCGCACTGATCCTTTTCGTCCTCCTCCGAAACATTGAAACACCAGACGCCGTTGAAGACCACACCATTCTTAAATAAGATGTTCCCCGCAACCAGGTCGTCTGCAATGTATGAACTGCCCTGGTTTGTGGCAATTCCTGATGCATGAACCGGGTCGCCAAAGAAATAAAGCATTAGATCTAACTGATGAGGTGAAAGATCATGAAACAAACCTCCACCCGCTATGGCCGGATCAACCCTCCATGCCGCTTTTGGAACCTCCAGTTCCTCTTTTGTAAGCGATCGCTTGTATAGATCAGATTTCACAAATCGTAGGTCACCGATAATTTTTTCTTGCAACAATTGGTTTATTTTTTTGAAAATTGGTTGTGCCCGGCGATAATGAGCAACAGACAATTTTATATTTCTCTGTTTTGCCGCATTCGCCATCCTGCCTGCAGACGCAGCGTTAAGCGACATGGGTTTTTCTACGTAAACCGGTTTGCCCGCCTGCAATGCTGCCAAAGTGTATTGCTCATGAGTGGATGGTGGCGTGGCAATGTAGATGGCATTCACATCCGGATCATTAATGAGTTCAGTAGCGTCAGTATACCATTTGGGAACATTGTGTCGAAAAGCATAGTCTTTCACTTTCTCAGCATTTCTGCGCATAACCGCAACGAGTTGAGAGTTGCTGACCTTGTTGAATGCCGGACCGCTTTTTACTTCGGTAACATCTCCACAACCGATAATACCCCAACTTATCTTATCCATGGAGTCCTAAATTTTAAATTCTCGTATGGCGCATTTATTTTTTCCCGGTAGCGGCCCAAAGAATACCCGCATACAAATGATTCAAAAAAGCAGGATCGCTAAAATTCGTTGGGAGGTGGCCAAGAGCTGTGTAAAAGGCACGACCCCCGTCATAATTATGATACCACGCAAGAGGATGCATTTGACCCATGCCCTGTGCCTTCTTGGCACCCCAATCCGCTTTGGGATTATATGTCGTCTCGTCCACGCCTAAGATGTAATGGAGATCAGAAATTTTCTCCGGTCCAAACTCGTACCATTCATCTGTCCATAATTTTCCGTTAGCAAAACCCTGTAACCCGGGAAACTTTTCGTCGAACACTTTTAATTTGGCAGTTTGCACGGCTGGATGTATGAAAAACATCCTGCCAACAAGCTTCGTGTACCAATCCCAATCGTACTCTGTGTCCGAAGCGCTATGTATGCCAACAAAACCTTTCCCAGATTCTATAAATCTTTCCATTACTTTTTGCTGGCTTGAATCGAAAATATCGCCGGTGGTATTTAGGAATATGACCACCTGGAATTGCTCCAAAAATTTATCGTTAAAGCTATTGGGATCCTCAAATAGAACAACATCAAAAAAATTTCTCACCGCCAAGTCCTTAATCGCAATCACGCCATAGTGCAAGGATTCATGATGCCACCCTTTGGTTGTTGTTACCAGTAGCGCCTTGAACTGCTTCTGCGCAGTACCGGCGAAAAATGAAAATAGCAGCAAGAAAAAAACCGTGAAAGACTTGTTTCCGTTCATGATCTGTGTTTTGGATTAAAATCAAATTAGCGAATAACTCTCTTTGCAGCGTCGAGAGGATAAAATTAAGTAAGAATCCATCTCCGCGGCAAAGCAGCAAGCGATACAATCGTAATTTTCCGCAGGAGAACATTTTTTAAAAATAAATCACAGGCAACGAGAGAGAAGATCTGGCCGATAATTCAAATAAGCTTTAACTTTAAGAAAGGGCTCCAACCATTCAAGTTTTTCTGGACTAAGATGCGTTTTTACATTTTCAAATCACCACTGGCGGGTTTGTGTTCGTGCTTGCTTTTCTTAACTGGGCATTCGCAAAACTGTCCTCCCAACATTGATTTTGAAACCGGCACTTTTGCTAATTGGTCGTGTTACACTGGTGGCACGGCCGCGGTAAATGGTGAAAATGTCATTACGCTCTATCCGTCCTCACCAACATATGACAGGCACACAATGTATTCTTACCCGGCTGATGCGGGTGAAATGGATTATTTTGGTCATTTTCCGGTGCTTTGTCCCAATGGCAGCAGGCACTCCATTCGATTGGGGAATCCTGTGGCAGGCACGCAGGCAGAAGGCGTTTCTTACCAGTTTACTATCCCTGCAAACCAAAATGTTTACTCCCTCATTTATCATTACGCCGTTGTATTCCAGGATCCAAATCACCGGCCAGAGGAACAACCAAGAATGGAAATTGAGATCATGGACGTGACGGACAATTCCATCATAAGCTGTTCTTCA
>VBAQ01000380.1:3452-3849 GCA_005883765.1 Bacteroidota bacterium | reverse complement strand
AATTAAGCGCTGTTTCCATTTTCTGTTTTTTAAGAAATCAATCACGAACTAACAAAGGTGCCGTTGATGTAGTCGAAAGTAAGCAACAAAGAGGTGAACCGCAACCACTCATTTGAGTAGTGACGTTTTTACAGGCATTGTTATTTCAATTTTTGTTCCCTTTCCTGGACTCGAACTGATACGCAGACCTCCTTCCCATTTTTCGATTCTCGTGTGCAGGTTCTTCAGGCCATTGCGGTGCGTTATCAAAGTAGGATCAAATCCTTTTCCATCATCTTCAATATAAATATTTAATAGACCATTGTGCAACGCTATCTTTATGTGGACACTCGTTGCGAAGGCGTGCTTATGGATATTGTTCAGAGATTCTTTGAAAACCAGGTACACATCGCGTCTT
>VBAQ01000380.1:2093-3383 GCA_005883765.1 Bacteroidota bacterium | reverse complement strand
ACTCGCACTGCAAGTTGTCACCTTCAAATAATTCTGCCGCGTACCTCCTCATTCTGGCTTGCAACTCTTGAATGTTATCATTCCGGCTGTTTACACTCCAAATAATGTCATCCAGGGCCTGCTGGGAAGCAAGAGATTCTTCCGTTATACGCTGCAATAATTTTTCGGCTGTTTGCGGCTCTTCCAGATTTTTTTTGCTTAGCTCCGATAATATGCTGATGTTGGTAAGCGTTGATCCGATATCATCATGCAAGTCTGTGGCAATTGTATTGCGAACTTTTTGCAATCGCAACAAATGATTGATACGATAGCGATACAAACTGAACAAGATGAAGGCTATCCCAAATCCTATCAGAGTATAAAACCACCAGGTTTCCCAATAAGGTGGGTTTACCGTAAATAAAAACGAGGTAATTGGTCCATAGCTTCCATTCCATCCCAGCATTCTTACTTCAAACTGGTAACGACCAGGTTCAAGGCTTGCATATTGAACAGAATGAGAATTGGAAGGATGACTCCATGCGGTGTCACCGCTCCCTTTTAATCTGTAGCTGTATAAAATTTCCTTTTCATTCAGAAAAGCGGCAGAAGTGAATTCAAATAGAGCATGATTTTTTGAATAAGACAGAATCAATTTTTCAGAAGGATTATAAAAAGCTAATTCATTTTGGCCACTGCTACCTAAACCAATTTTTGTAAGGGCAACCGGCATTGGCGAAAGTTGCTCTAATTCTTCATCTTTTATTTGGTATGTTCCAAGCAAAGTAGAGCAGAGCAGCTTTTTGCCTTGTATATGTGCAACGAGATTGGTGTTGATAAAAAAATTTATGATCCTGCTGTAATTAAAAACAGAAAAACCATTTTCTTCTTTTATCAGCTTGTCCAGGCCTGACATTGTTGCCAGCCAAATATTTTCTTTTTCATCTTCTGTGACGTCGTTTACCCAATTTGATGATAGGCCCGTTCGCTGGTTAAAGTGAGTGAATTCAAAATTTCTTAACGTCTTTTCCCTTATTTCTACTACCCCACTGAATCTTGTGCCTACCCAGATATTTCCTTTGCTGTCTTCAAACAGAGTCCTGATGTGATTATCCGGTAATTGAGTAAAATGGATTACATCTTCCCATGTTTCTTTTGCCTCATTATATCTCGCCCTGTACAGACCATGATCCCATGTACCGATCCACAGATTTCCTTTTCGATCCGCAAGGACATTATTGATCCTCATTGTAAAGGTTGCGTCAAGCACAGCCTTATTACCTGCGTAGATCATGATGCCGTCAAATGTTC
>VBAQ01000380.1:0-2086 GCA_005883765.1 Bacteroidota bacterium | reverse complement strand
CATAATGCCGTCAAATGTGCCAATGAAAATGTTTTGCTGGTTAGTAGTTGTAGCGGAAAAAAAATTATTTGTTGGAGGAATTTTTCTAAACGGGGCTAGCCGGTTTGCATGCACATCGTAAGCCTGCAATTGGTTATCATAAATGAATAGGGGAGGAATGCTATTTGTAACATAAATAAGACTGGTCTCTCTCTTAAATTGTGTTATATTCTGCATTTCACCCGTGCGAAAATTATACCTGTAAAAAAAATTGTCTGACAATATCAGAACCTGGTCGTTGGAAATTTTCTTCATTAACTGTGCAGGGTGGGATGATTCCTGCGAAGGGTCAGATATCTTTTCGGGGGATGCAGCAATAATTTTTGCCAAACCCATCCGGGTTCCGATCCATAAATTATTCTCGCGATCATTAAAAATATAACTTACAGATCTCGAAGGCAGCCCATCTTTTTCTATGAGTTGTATCAAATGGCCATCCGGAGAAATATTAATTAGCCCCTGCTCTGTACCGATCCAATAGCTTCCATTTTTTTGTTGGAAAATTGAAGTGACGTTTGACTGGGAAATAACAGGTGTGTTAAATGGAGCCGGCAGATTGGAAAATGTTATTTGTCTTTTTGCATTAACTGCTACGAGTTTTAATCCCTTTGTTGTACCCAACCATAATCGATTCTGCAGATCTTTGAATACACAGTTCGCTGTTGCCTGATCAAGTCTTTTTTTGCTGGCGGCCCAGACATGGAATTGTCTATTGAGAATATGAATTGGAATAGTATCAGTAGCGGCTGCGATCAATGAATCGTTCAGAGCTACCAGGCTATAAAATGATGTGCTATTGGGTTCACTAATGCGATTTATTTTTTTTCCCTCAATTTCAATGATCCCTGAATTATCGGTAAGCGCCATTAGATTTCCTTTGGTAGTCGGAAGTAGTTTATTAATGATAACATTTTGTAGGATGTTTTTTTGTTTAACCTCATCTCGTGTTATCACATCGACCGAACCATTGTTCATAGCGACATAGATATCACCGTCTTTTGTCTCACCGACATCATTAACAAGATTATGAGATAATCCATTGCTCTCGGTGAAATTTGTAAAACGGTTACCATCATACTTGCTTAGTCCCTCCCAGGTAGCGATCCATAAAAATCCTTTTGAATCCTGGAATACCTTTCGCACGGAATTATTTACCAGGCCATCGCTAACCGTATACGTTTTAAAAATGGGTTGTTGTGCTGAATTGTTAATGGCAACGAGCTGGATGAGCGCAAATATTGATATAGGCAAAAACTTTTGCAATAGTTATGGTTGAAAATCCTGATTCTTAAGTTAACTATTTTAGCCGGGTTCTTTAAATCTTCCTCACATTTTTTTTGTATTGCAGGGATTAGTTAGAAAAGGAAAGTTTGATATCCTCAGTTTTTAAAACTGTACAAGTAATAAAATTAATCGTGGAGCAATCTAAGAGGATTTATTTGCTACAAAGCCGCCAAGGCACGAAGAAAAAAATCGAGTTCAAAACTTTGCGTCTTCGTTCCTTAGTGCTACGCCGTAAAAATTCTTTTCGTAACGATCCCATAAACTCAAATTTCCAAGGCCTTAAATATTTTAATCATTTTCTGGAATCGTATGCATGCCATCGTCATCCTCCTCATCCGGCCTTTTTTCCTGTGGCTTCTCCTTCGGTTTTTTCTTCATCCAGTCAGGGTCCTTTTGAAGCATTTGAATATCGTCGAGTTTGGCTACATATAAACTTCTTCCGTGAGTACCGAGCACAATTTCATTTTCCCTTGTTTGTATCGCAATGTCGTGTACAGGAACTGATTTGGGCAAGCCTCCATTCCACATCATAAAACTATTTCCTGCATTGAAGCTTACATACAGGCCGCCATCTGTGCCTACGTATAATATGTTTTCACTTTTTGGATCTTCTCTTACAACATTGATGGGTTCATTGGGAAGGTCATTTCCGATTTTCTTCCATGTTGTTCCATAATCGTCACTCACATATAAATAGGGGAGGAAATTATCACTTCGGTATCCGTTCAATGACGCGTAAACACGACCTTCTTTATATTGTGAA
>VBAQ01000379.1 GCA_005883765.1 Bacteroidota bacterium | reverse complement strand
GAAAAAGCAGACTTATACATTTTTCCGCATCCATATAGCGGCTGGAATACCTTTCTCAAGGAAGAAGCGGAGAAGAGAGCCAAGGAGACGGGCATTGCCATTGAAAAAACTCAGTCCATAACGCTGGTTCATATCAATGATCTACTTCGTCAGTATTTCCATCCTCACCCAAATCTTCTTTCGATAGATGTGGAGGGATTGGATCTCGCCATTCTCAAATCAATCGATTTTGCATTGTACAAACCAGAATGCATATGTGCTGAGAGCATTACCTTTAGCATGACGAATCAAGAAATCAAAGTAAATGAGATAATTGATTTTCTAAACTCAAAAGGGTACTTTCTTTTTGCTGATACACACATTAATTCCATTTTTTGCCGGAGTGACGTGTATAAAAAGAAAAAAGAATGACAGCGATAATTTTTGGTGCCAGCGGGCAAGATGGACACTATTTATCACGGTTACTGGACGAAGCGAAGATTGAGTGGATTGGCGTTTCACGATCCGGAAATCACTTCAATACCAATATTGCTGATTACGAGGAAGTAGCTAAGCTAGTGAGTAAATATCATCCTACGTACATCTTCCATCTTGCAGCGAGCTCCACGACGAGCCATTCAGCCTGGAAAGAAAACCACGAGACCATAAGCACAGGAAGTCTGAATATTCTTGAGGCTGCAAAGGAATTTTCGCCGTCCACAAGAGTTTTTCTTGCCGGCAGTGGTTTGCAGTTTCAAAACAACAACCAGCCCATTAAAGAATCAGATCCCTTTGAACCTAAAAGCATTTATGCCGTGGCTCGTATTCAATCAGTGTATACTGCAAGGTATTATCGCACGCTCGGATTAAAAGTTTATGTGGGTTATTTGTTCCACCATGACAGTCCCTTGAGAACGGATGATCATGTAAACAAAAAGATTGCAGATACTGCAAAACGAATTGCCAAGGGCAGCAGAGAAACACTTGCTATCGGCGATCTGTCAGTAAGAAAGGAGTACGCTTTTGCCGGCGATATTGTAACCGCCATTTGGAAATTAGTTAACCAGGATAAAGTCTGGGAAGCAACGATTGGTACCGGTAAAACCTATACCATTGAAGAATGGGTAAGCTGCTGCTTTTTATTGTGCGGATTGAATTGGAAAGAGCATGTTGAATCCCTGCCAAATTTTACCGCGGAATATGAAATGCTCGTTTCGGACCCTTCCACTATTTTTTCGCTCGGTTGGCGTCCGGCAGTTTCTATGGAGGAGTTGGCCAAAATGATGATGAGTTAATATGAAGAAAAAGTTATTAATTGTCACGCTCAACGATTATATCATTTACCAACCAACCATTTTAAATCTCTACGACGCTTTGCTTCCGCATTTTGCAGTTACTATAATTTCCTTCGAACCACAATTTATTGGTAACAAAAAAGACGACGATAGAAACATCATTTATCTAAAACCAAATTTCTATTGGCAGGAATTTTTTCAAAAGCTCGATTTTGTCATATTCAAATTTGTACGTCAGGCTAGGCCGGTGCTTCCAAAACTGACATACCACTATTTTTATTATAACTACTATTTGCCAAAAATCTTAAAGAAAAAACTGAGATCTCTTTCCGCGGACATTGTTATTGCTGTTGACATTCCTGCATTATATGTGTCACAGCAGGTATTCGGAGCGGTTCATTTTTTATCGCTTGAAATTGATACGTCAATCCCCCATTTTAAAAAGATCGATACCGACAAAATCAAATCTGTTTTCATTCAAAGCCCTATTCGATATAAGTATCTTTTTCCGACAAAAGAGATCAGAACTTTCCTTGTCCAAAATTCTCCCGTATTTAATGAGAAATACAGGACAAATTACCAGCGACAGGATTTTGTCTGGGCTGGTACCATCCTGGAACGCTTTGGTATAACGGATTGTCTTAATTTTTTTGAACACTTCCGGCAATTCAGGCTTGTCATAAAGGGTGGTGGAGATAAGAAAACAATGGAGAAAGTTTACCAGGGTTACGGACATTTAATAAGAGTCGATCGCGTCCATATTAATCAAGATTACTTACGTAGCGATAGTTTCATTGATTTTTTATCAAGGTTCAGAATTGGATTTTGTTTCCTGGAACCTCATCAAAGAAAATTTTAATTATCAAACTGCCCCTTCGGGAAAACTATTTATGTATCTCGCAGCGGGAACGCCTGTTATCGCATGTAATATTCCCGGATTTTCGTTTGTCAAGGAATTTGGAGTTGGTGTTTTAATTGATGACTACAAACCTGAGACCATTTACAAAGCTATGGTAGAAATTGAAACTAATTACGAGCAGTATTCCGGCAATTGCTACAAAGCTGCCCGGCATTTTAGCTTTGATGCTGCAGTAAAGCCATACGCAGAATACTTAGCGGAGCAATAGGATCTAAAAAGTCATCGCTGACGTCTTCCTCAAATCTTCATGGATCATTTCCGTGAT
Organism: Bacteroidota bacterium; assembly: GCA_005883765.1. Lineage (GTDB taxonomy): Bacteria > Bacteroidota > Bacteroidia > Chitinophagales > Chitinophagaceae > VBAU01. The sequence continues at coordinate 838 of VBAQ01000379.1, read as the reverse complement.
CATCTCATCGAGAGAATAATTTGGTTGCCAGCCAAGTTTTTCTTTCGCCTTCGATGCATCTCCAATAAGGGTATCCACTTCCGCAGGACGAAAATACCTTGGGTGTATCCCCACAACCTGTTTGCCAGTTGGAACCTGGTAACGTTTATCAGTACATCGGCTGATATATCCTTTTTCCTTATTTCCTTCACCCTTAAATTCAAGTTCTATTCCTAACTTCTGGAACGTCCTGGTAACAAAATCTCTTACAGAAATGCTTTGTCCCGTTGCAATCACAAAGTCTTCTGGTTTTTCCAGTTGAAGCATTCTCCACATTGCATCTACATAATCTTTTGCATGCCCCCAGTCTCGTTTTGCGTCGAGATTTCCAAGCAATAAAATCTCGTCAATACCATTAATAATTTTAGCAACCTCCAATGTAATTTTTCTCGTTACAAAATTTTCTCCGCGTATGGGGCTTTCATGATTAAAAAGAATTCCATTCACTGCGTATAGCCCGTATGCTTCGCGATAATTAATTGTTATCCAGTAACCATAAAGCTTGGCCACCCCATAAGGCGAACGCGGGTAAAATGGAGTTTTCTCTGTTTGCGGCACTTCCTGGACTTTTCCATACATTTCCGATGTAGACGCCTGGTAAAAACGCGTCTTCGCCGCCAGGCCGAGGATTCGAATAGCCTCTAAAATTCTGAGCACACCCATTGCATCAGCATTTGCTGTATATTCTGGCGATTCGAAGCTCACTTGTACGTGACTCTGTGCAGCAAGATTATAAATTTCGTCCGGCTGCACTTGTTGCAAAATTCTTAATATGCTGCTAGAGTCAGTTATGTCTCCG
>VBAQ01000003.1:8859-40563 GCA_005883765.1 Bacteroidota bacterium | reverse complement strand
TGGCGACCTTCAAAATGACCCTTCTGATATTCCTGCAATGCTCGACCTGCTGAAGCGGGAAGATTGGGATGTAGTAGCGGGCAACCGAAAAAACAGGAAGGATGGTTTCGTTCTCCGAAAGATCCCAAGCGCGATCGCCAACTCTGTTATTCGCCGCATGACTGGCGTTTACATCAAAGACTATGGCTGCACGTTAAAGGTTTTCCGTAGGGAAATTGCGGAAGAATTGAATTTGTATGGTGAGCTTCATCGATTCATTCCTGTGCTTGCAAAACTGCAGGGCGCCAAGATCACGCAGGTCAATGTGAAGCATCATCCCCGCAAATTCGGAAAGAGTAAATATGGGATCAACCGCACATTCAGGGTCTTATCGGACCTGATCCTGATGGTATTCTTTCGCAAGTACATTCAAAAGCCCATGCACTTATTTGGCACCATTGGTTTCATAAGTTTTGGCATCGGTGCTCTCATCAACTTATATCTTCTCATCCTAAAAATAATGGGACGCGACATTTGGGGCAAGCCCCTGCTCATCCTGGGTTTAATATTTCTGCTTGGAGGCATTCAACTCATCACGATCGGTATCCTTGCCGAGATCAGCGTTCGGACCTATTTCGAATCGCAAAACAAAAAAACTTATACGGTGCGTAAAGTGTACCAGGCAAAAGAGGAAGTGAAACCGTCTTTAGAAATTACAGTGTGATGGTGAGCCCGACGCAGCGAAGCTGGTCGGGATGCCGACCGACAGCGTCGGCATGGTGATTTGTGAATGGTGAGTTGCGAATTGTGCGTGGTGAGTAAGGGGCAGGCACGTGTGGTTAATTCGCTTTAAGCAAAAAATCGTTATGAAGAATGAACCACTCGTAAAACTTCTCCAACCCTTCGTTCAGCTTTGTCCTTGGTTCATATCCCAATAATCTTTTTGCTTTGGAAATATCAGCAAAGGTCTTGGGTAGATCGCCGGGCTGATCAGCAAGTCGCTCAATCTTTGCCTTTTTCCCAACCACATTTTCGACAGCACCAATCAACTCCTGCAATGAAACCGAATAATTGTTGCCGAGATTGATGATCTCGAAAAGGCTTTGATCATATCCTATCGCCGCAACGATGCCTCGCACAATATCATCTATGTAAGTGTAATCACGGCTCGTATTTCCATCTCCATACATTGTGATCGGCTCATCCTTCAAAATGGCCCTGGTGAATTTGTGAATGGCAAGGTCAGGCCTTTGCGCCGGACCGTAGACGGTAAAAAAGCGCAGCGCGACAAATCGTATATTGAACAACCTACTGTACACATGCCCGAGCATTTCGCCAGCCAGCTTTGTCATAGCGTAAGGACTGATAGGCAGCAATTGCTCTTCTTCTTTCCACGGGAAATGATCATTAACCCCGTAAACACTGCTGCTTGAAGCAAAGACAAACTGTTGAATATTTTTTTCTCTCGCAAAATCAAGCAGATTCTGAAGACCGATAACGTTGACTTGCTGATAAGCAAGAGGGTCCAGGATACTTGGCCTCACTCCTGCCTTAGCCGCCAAATGAATGATAGCATCAACGGGTTCCGGGATGATTCCAGCAAGCTGTGTTGCGGCCGTTATCGAAAGATCGTGGTCCAGTAAGCGAAAATTTGGGTGAGTCTTGAAGTCAGAAATATTGAATTCCTTTATTTCTTTAGAATAAAATGGATCGAAATCATCAATGCAGGAGATCGAAATATCTTTATTTGTTTGTAACAAATCACGAATAAGATTGCTACCGATAAATCCGGCGCCGCCTGTGATCAAATAATGCATAGCTTGTCGTTCTGCTTTGACTCCAGCAAAGTAAATCATAAAACATTTGACAGGTGTCGTTATTTTTATTCCCTGTCAAAAGGCATCTTTCATCGGATATTCTTCGTTCCATGAATGAAAAGTTCAAAATGAAAATTGGTATCGATGCTAAATGGTTGTTCACGGGACATGTAAGCGGCAAGCATTTTATCGAAAATATCTTGCCCGAGCTATTCGCTTCCCACCCGGAAGTGGAATGGCATATTTTCCTGGATAAAAAAGACAAACATTTTACGCTGCCTTTCACGAACTCAATGGTCAACATTCACTATGTATGGGCCAGGTTCAACATGCTCTCTAACCTGTTTGTTCTGCCCAGCTATGTTAAACAGCTGAAATTAGACGCTGTCCTGTTTCAAACTTTTTGTCCGAAAGGAAAATCCTTCAAGTCCATAGTTTTCGTTCACGACGTGCTGTTCAGAAATTACCCGGAATATTTCACATGGAAAGAGAAGCTGTACTTCAAGCCATTAAAATGGACGATCTCCTTTGCTGACCGGATTATCACAAGCACGGAATACGTGAGAAATGAACTACTAAAATTTCATTTTGCCAGGGCTACGCAACAAATGGACGTTATACCCCTGGCTGTAGGCAAGAATTTCAAACCTCGTGATCGCTTTGACAAAAAATTTCTGGAAAGAACTGTGGAAAAATACGGGCTGCCTCCGCGCTACCTGCTTTTTGTTGGACGTTTAAATCGAAGAAAAAATATCCATGGGCTGATTCGGTCTTTGCATTTTGTAAACGATAAGAATGTTTGTTTGGTTATTGTGGGAGGACGGAGTTGGAGAAAACCGGGAATATCCCGATTGCTAAGGGCAAAAGATATCCGACCAAGAATAGTTTTCACCGGGGAGGTTGCTGCCGATGACCTGGCTGCTATCTATGCCATGGCAACCATCTTTTGCTTCCCATCGTTTGCGGAAGGCTTTGGACTGCCACCGCTGGAAGCGATGGCTTCAGGAGTTCCCGTGATTGTGTCGAATACCACATCAATGCCCGAGGTTTGTGGAAATGCAGCGTTCTATGTGGATCCGTATGACCCAAAAGACATAGCTAAAAAAATAAACCAGCTTCTGGACGACGATGAGCTTTATGAGCAAAAAGCACGGCAAGTACTAGCCTGGGCAGCACCATATACCTGGAAAAGAACCGCCGATGCGATCATGAGAAGTGTTCTTGCTTCTATGGAAATTAACATGGCAGCGAAATGAGAATAGGAATCCTTGGCACAAGAGGCATCCCAAATGCCTACGGTGGATTTGAACAATTTGCTGAACGCCTGTCTTCGTCGCTCGCTCAAAAAGGTCATGACGTATTCGTTTATAGTTCGCATCTGCATTCATATCAGGCAACGACATGGCACGGCGTAAATGTTATTCATTGCACGGACTGGGAAAACATATTGGGAACCGCGGGTCAGTTTATCTATGATTGGAATTGTATCACTGACGCCCGGGAAAGACAATTTGATATTTTACTTCATCTCGGTTACACAAGTGATTCGATCTGGCATCAACGTTGGCCTCGTTCAGCAATCAACATCGTAAACATGGATGGTTTGGAATGGAAACGCTCTAAATATTCAAGACCCACACAATGGTTTTTAAAAAAGGCGGAAGGGTTGGCAGCCAGGTATGCGAGCCATTTAATTTCAGATTCTATTGAAATAAGGAAATATCTTCTAAGAAAGTACAACAGGGAATCGACTTACATACCCTATGGAGCAGACATCTTTAAGAATGCCGATGAGTCGTACCTGAATCCATTCCATTTGCAAGCGGGGCAATATTCTCTTACGATCGCCAGGTTAGAGCGAGAAAACAATATTGAAATGATCATCCGCGGTTATCTGCTTTCACAGAATGCCGATCCTCTCGTAATTGTCGGAAGTGAAATCACGCCGTTTGCCAAAAAAATGAAAAAAAAATATGCGAGCGGAAAAATAAAATTTATCGGCGCCCTCTTTGATAAAGTGGTGCTTAACAATCTTCGATATTTCTCAAAGATCTATGTTCATGGTCATTCGGCAGGAGGTACAAATCCGTCGTTGCTTGAAGCGATGTCGTGCGGCTGTCGAATTGCCTCGCATGATAACGTCTTTACGCGAGCAGTGCTGGAAAACCAGGCGGAATATTTTTCCAATGCCAGGGAACTTTCAGCTTTAATAAATGACCCCATCGACAAAAACACGCTTAAAACACGCTTGATCAAAGGAAAGAGATTAACCTGGAAAAAATAAGATCGATTTACAATTGGGATAAAGTTGTCGATGACTACGAGGATTTAATGATCACATTATTGCGCAAGCAAAATTGATGTTTTCAACTGTTGCTTTCCGACGTCAAATTGGCCAAAAACATTGGTGAATGCCAGGATCCAGATCACATATTCAGCCACGTTCGTAATGAAGCTTCCCATGAACTGAAAAATGAAAATGAAGAGGAAAAGCCAAAGCCGGTAATAATTAGCCCAAACCCGGGTATGAAAGAATAAGAAAAATTCGACAAATAATCTTAAAAACAGACCGGCCCATCCAAAGATTGTCAATGTCTCTGCCACAGCGTTGGGAATGGTTGCTACAAAATCCTTATCATATAAATAATAGTCCCTGATCACATCTTGTCCAATCATTTTTATTTGTCCAAGTCCAATTCCCCAGTATTCACTTCTCTTGTCAAGTAATTTACCTGCTAACAAATATGCGTCATAAGTTCTTCCTTTACCGGAACTGTCATGACCGGTAAGAATGTTCACTAGCCGCAAAACAAAAAAACTATCCTTGAAGAAAAAATAGATCAAAAACCCACCGAGCAAAAATACCCCTGCACCAAAAACCAATCCTTTGAAAATTCTACTTTTCCGTGTAAGCCTCCTCATGTACAGAATATAAGTTAACAGGCCAGAAACCAGCAGGGCCCCTACCACCCCAAAAGAAAAAGATAAAATGTAGGGAAGGAAGATCATCAAAAGCAAAAGCGATCCTTTTGTTGTGTTCAGTCTGAGCAAGTATTGAAGCATATAAAAACAAAAGATCGGCACCAGTAAAGTGGCGTAATAGGATGCCTCGTAAGTAAACAATTTCAGTCTCCGGAAATCTTTGACACCTTCTGTGAGATTTTGTTCAATCCATACAACCTCATAATACGGGGTGAAATACAAAACAATCGCCAACAGGCAGAATACAAAATTTATGATGAGGAGCCGGTAAAAAATTTTTTCTACATCAACACAGGTTTTTAAAAATGTATAAACAGCCTGGCAAAAAATATAGACCAGCACGAGATTCAATAAGGAATAGAAATAAACCTTTCTTACGACATCGGCATATAGCACCTGGACCAGGATGAAAGGCGAAAGAATGAGAATGAATGGAAGGATGATCCCTTTTTTTCTCTTCAATAAGATCCAAACATAAAATAAAGGGGCTAGTAGAGCTGTGTAAGTCAGGCCAAACGGAAGAGCAACCGAGTTGACGAAAAAATAGACAAATGCAAAAGGAAAGTACTTATTTACTTTCATGGTCGTCGTTTAAAAGCCATCTACTAACTGAACTGACTGATTCGCACAAGAGTTGCCCGCTAAAATAAATATAAAGCAACTAATTAAGTTCTGCATTCGTTAAGTATTTATAAATTCATGATTGAATAGACGGTTATGAATGAAGACAAGCCACAACAAAACCCCGAGGACGATGTTGATCTTATCAGCCTTCTTGAACGCATGGTCCTTTTCTTTCGCCGATTCGGCGGGATATTCATCGTAGCTGCCATCACGGGAATTCTGTTAGGTTGCCTCGTATATTTTACTTCTTCGAAAATCTATAGATCAAGAATGATCCTTCACTCCTCGTACCTGACAAACGAGGAGCAAATTGAAATTGTTGATTCCTGGAACGAGCTGCTCAAGAGAAATGAACGCGTCACCCTCGGGCACATTTTGAACTGCGACGAAAGTCTGCTAAACGATGTCACAAGCATGGAAGGAGCGGATATTCTAAAAAATTATTCCGCAACCAATCCAAACGGTTTTTACATAGATGTAAAAGTGAAAAATAACTCGATCCTTCCGCAGCTGCAAAAAGCAATTCTGGATGGCCTGAATAACACAGAGTTTGTAAAGCAAAAGTTAGCGTCAAGAAAAGAAAATCTCAAAGAGCTTATTGACAAGCTAAGTATCGAAATAAAAAAACTAGATTCGGTAAAGTCGGAGATTGAAAATATAATCAGCAATAAAGAAAGAAACTCATCAACGCTTATGCTTGATGTGACCGGTGTGAACAGGCAACTCATTGATATGAATGAAAAATTACTCAGCTACCGGGAAGAATTAAAATTTGCAAGCGGCGTGCAAGTGGTGCAAGGTCTTGTGCCCATGAACACTCCTGTGAGTATAAGTTTAAAAGTGATGATCCTTCTGGGTTTGATCCTTTGTGTTTCGATTGCTTATCTTTTTACCCTGGTGATTTACGTAAGAGATCGTCTGAAAAAAAGGAAAACTGCAAATGCCTGAAAATAAAAAAAACAATTTCTTCCATTCCCTCCTGTTTACATTATACCTTATATTTCTCTTCAGTCTGGTTTTTTCTTTTCGGGCCATCAGCAGCATTTCCGTCGGAGCAATCGCATTGGCTGGGTTGATCACAAACACGATGGAACAAAAACCGTTTTTCAACCCTCGTCTTAATAATCCTTTTCTCATTGCTTGCTGTTTGTTATTCCTGGTCGAATTATTGAGCCTGGCTTACACCAGTAATATGCACGAGGGATGGAAAAATATCTGGGGGAAATCTGTACTTATAGCAATTCCCTTTGGCCTATGTTGCTGTAACTACATTACCGGGACAACCAGGCATAAAATGTTAAAGTGGTATTGCGCCATTGTTTTTGGGGCATGTGCCTTTGCGGTCTACCGGGCATGCGGGAATTATGTTGCTACCAATGACACTTCGGTATTTTTTTATCATCAATTGGTATCGTTATACTCAGGTCATGCCATTCAATTTTCTATACTTGTAATTGTGGCCCTTGTGTATTTGTTTGAAAGCTCGAAAAGGCACGAACCCGTATTTATTCAGAGTTTCCACGTGTTCCTGATGGTCTTTCTTTCTTTGTTTCTTTTTTTGCTTTCCTCGAAACTAGTATTAGCTTTCTATATCTTTTATTTGTTTTACTTCCTGGCCAGCATCTTCAGACTAAAGACAAGGAGTAAAACTATTGCCGTATTATTGATCGCAGGCTTCGCCGGCTTCTGCATCATTCTCTTTGGCACTAGCAATAGCGTCAGTCGCAGATTTCATGAAATAGCAAGAACAGATTTTAGTTTTTTCAGAAGGGAAAGATTTGATCCTGGCAATTATTTCAACGGACTCCAATTCAGGCTTCTTCAATGGAGATTTGTGCCAGAAATCCTGGCTGAAAAAAAATCGTGGGTCGCGGGAGTAGGCATTGGCGATGCGCAATCGTCTCTCAACGAAAAATATATCTCGGAACATATGTACACTGGCACTACCGAACGGGGAGACAAAGGTTTCTTAGGCTATAACACACACAATGAATTTTTAGAAGCCTTACTCCAGGCAGGTATCATCGGCCTGGCATCTTTTTTACTGGTGTGTTTCGCATTAATAAAAATGATCTCGCAAAGAAAAAGAGCGGAAGTTAGTTTCATAACTATTTTACTCCTGGCATATGGTTTTAGCGAGTCGGTTTTTGAATCTCAGTATTCGTCTTTTATTTTCCTATTTTTCCCATTATTTTTTTACCTGAACGGAGATAATCACCACTCGTGAAAAATATTCTAAAAAACACCTGGGCAGTTCTTGAAAGAAAAGAAAAAAAGCGGTTTGTGGTTTTGGGCCTGCTTGACATACTCATTAGCATCATCGATATTCTGTCACTAGCCTTGTTGTTATGGATAATCAAATTTTATATTGACCCGGCCCCAAATCGGTCTTCCTTTTTGCCGGGCTGGCTGGCAGACAAAAATTCCGTCCTGATCATTGCTATTTTCTTTTTTTTATTTGGCCTGAAGAATATTGCCGGTTTTTTTATCACCAGGGCACAATACAATTTCATTAGCCGGGTTGCTGTGAGAATTTCTCACGATAATTTATTGAACTACCAACAGGCGGAATTTGAAGAATTCATCAATGTTGATTCCTCCGCGTACATCCGCAAGATCAGCATTCAACCATTTGAATTTTCTCAATACTTACTGTCGGGCATTCAACAGATCATTACGCAATTGTTCCTGGTCACTATAACTGTCATAGCTATTCTGTTGTTCAATGCAAAATTATTTTTCTTCCTCCTCCTGGCCCTGATGCCGCCCGTTATCCTCGTATTCTATTTCATAAAAAAGCGCCTTACGGCTGCTAAAAGGCAAATTCAATCCACCAATGAAAAATCTTTTCAGTATTTGCTTGATGCGTTGAAAGGATTTGTTGAAGCAAATATTTACTCACGGAATGCTTTTTTTATGAATCGTTTCATGAATGTGAGAAAAAAATTCAGTCGTTATTTATTTGACTCGCTCAGCATTCAGAGTTTGCCTAGCCGCATCATTGAAATTTTTGCGGTGCTTGGCTTATTTATATTGATAGCCATTGCAAAATGGAGCGGCAATAATGACACACGAGCCTTGTTGACGATTGGAGCCTTCATGGCCGCCGCGTACAAAATCATCCCCAGCGTAGTAAAAGTGATAAATATTATGGGCCAAATGAGAGCCTATGAATTCTCTATAAATGAACTGGCGCAATATAGAGAGGTAAAAAAAGTGCCGGATGGACCCATTCCTCCATCAATTGATTTGATCGAATTCAGGGATGTAAGTTTCCACTACCCCAATCAATCGGTGCTTCGTGATCTCTCTTTCACAATAAAAAAGGGAGACTTTGTTGGCATTACAGGTGAATCAGGCAAAGGGAAAACAACCATACTTAATTTATTGTTGGGATTTTTAACACCGGCATCCGGAGAAATTCAGATCAATAATATCTCTGCGGATAGCGCTGAAAGAAAAAAATGTTGGCCCCTGGTCTCTTATGTCCGGCAGCAACCATTTTTTATTCATGATACTATACTCAGAAATATTACCCTGGAAGAAAATGAATGCCACGAAAGCCAATTACACTGTGCAGTGGAGGTTTCAGGCTTGAAGGAATTTATCTCGAAGTTTCCTGAGGGACTAAGTAAAATAATTACGGAAAACGGGAAAAACATCAGCGGAGGGCAGCAACAACGTGTAGCAATAGCCAGAGCCATTTATAAAAACGCAGAGCTCATTTTGCTGGATGAACCTTTTAATGAATTAGACGAGCAATCAACCGGGTCGTTACTAAAGCATTTCAGGGAGCTGGCTTCCAAAAACAGAACAGTGATCATGATCACTCACGACCGACAAAGCCTGTCGCATTGCAATAAAATCATTTCGCTTGATGAACAATGAAAAGACCTTCGTCATTCTTACTCCGGGATTTCCGTCATCAGAGACAGATACTACTTGCTTGCCGATGCAGCAATACGTCGTAAGGGTGATGAGAGAAATGTATCCTGATATAAAAATTATTGTTCTCAGCTTTCAATACCCCTATCATAAAAATACTTACGACTGGTTTGATGTTCGGGTGATCCCATTCAGCGGAAAAAATAAAGGAGGTTTGCCCAAATTGTTAGTCAGGAAAAAAATTTTTACTGTATTACAAGAAATTTACTCTAAGAATAAGATAATCGGCCTTTTTAGCTTTTGGTATAATGAATGTGCATGGATAGCAAAAAAGTTTGGCGATAGACATAGGATCAGGCATGCCTGCTGGATCCTGGGGCAGGATGCAAGAAAGGAAAATAAATATCCCGAAAGTCTCCAGCCAACCGCCTCGGAGCTGCTTGCGCTGTCCGAATTTATCCAGGATGAATTTGAGAAAAATCATGGGGTAAGGCCCCGGTTTGTAATTCCACCCGCCATTGATCCGCGGGAGTTCGACGACAATCCACGCGAAAAGGATGTTGATATCCTCGCTGCCGGATCGTTGATCTCCTTAAAGCGGTATGATCTTTTTCTCGAAGTGGTGGCAGAAATAAGAAAACAATTACCCAATGTAAAAGCCATGCTAATAGGAGATGGACTCGAGAGAATGAGATTAGAATCTATGATTGAAAAACTGGAGTTGAGAAATAATATAATCATGACGGGAGAACTTCCCCATGCGTCAGTGCTCAAATGGATGCAGAGGGCAAGGATATTCCTTCATCCCTCATCTTATGAGGGTTTTGGAGTAGTCTGTCTCGAAGCCTTATATGCCGCGGCACATGTGATCAGTTTTTGCCGACCGATGAAAAAAGAGATCGTTCAATGGCATATTGCAAAAAATAAAGAGGAAATGATAAGTATGGCATTAGAAATTTTGCAAAGCCAAAAAAAAGATCATTTATCTGCCGCTCCATTCTTAATGAAGGACACTGTGAAGGCAATTGGACAAATATTTAATTTTCACTAATGGAATTTCGGTAGGCCGTGGAGAGTTTGTTGAGATCATGCCGCGCGTGCTATTGCGTAGTAACTTTGGAATCCATCTAAAAAAATGGGAACAACCAACATAGACACGATAAAGATCGAAACCATCATCCATGCGCCGGTGAAAAAAGTTTGGCAAGCGTGGACCGACGCCGATCTTATTCTTAACTGGTTTGGATCTGACCCAAATGGCAAGGGATTGAAAGCGGTACTTGATCCGCAACCAGGCGGATATTTTGAAATCACATTCTCCAATGCTGATGGCACCGAGCACACTTGCCATGGTGTTTATCGCGCTGTAGAGCGATTGAGCAAACTTTCGTTTAGCTGGGCCTGGAAAAATGAGCCCGGTGTGGAGTCAGTCGTTACTATATTATTGACTTCTGAAAATGATTTTACCCGCATGCAATTCGAACATGCTCATGTGGGAATTGCGTCCAAACATAGTTATTTAGATGGTTGGACCAGAACCTTTGAAAAACTGGACCGGGTGCTCGGTGACACAAACTAGGTGTCAATCCTATGAGACAAGATAGCCTCTCTGCGAGCAATTTTTTGCTTGATGACTCAGAAAACATCAATATCTGCAAACGTGAACTTTAGCCTGCTGAGAGGAATATTTGTACCAAAATCAAGAAATAAAATCGGGAAGGTTGCAGTATTTGGAAATCTTTTTGCAAACAAAGTATGCAAAGTGGTTCCGGGACTCGTTTGAAAAAGAATTTGGGATGTGCCCAACCATCGAGCAATTCTTTTAATCTGCCCCATCATCAAATCAAATTCTTTTTCTCCCCAATTTGCCATGTCGACGTCACCAATCACAAGGCCATTTTTGATTTTGATCCATACCATCGCTTTACCAATTCTGATTACTCGCGAAGGACTATAAGTTTTATAGCGCAAATATTCTTTATCGCGATATATACCGCCATAGTTATCGCTTATTGATGAATTTGGCAAACCCTCGCGGGAAAAAAAATACTTTTGCAGAATTGAATCTACATAATGTCTGTAAATCGATTTAAACCATTTGATTTTACTACAAAAGGATTCCAATGGAAAGGTTGTTACAGTTAAACAAAACATCTCCATCGTCTCTGTCATTTTCCAACCTAATTTCAAAAGACCGTAATAAGAATTCTGATTTGGAAAACCAAAAACGAAAGCTATATCTGAGGCCCTGCATAAGTCAAAGGTTATAGTTGCTAATTTTTCAAAAAGTCCTTTATAACGATATCCCGGATGAGTCATCGTATCTGCCGACTGAGCGGCCAATACGATTTGATCATTGTATTTTACAAAACAGGGAATAACGCCGTAAAAGGCAACAGGCTCGCCTTCCCGATCGTACGCCACATAGCCAATATATTGCAGCCCCGTATAAATTGTGTCATATTTTTTGAACAAATAATTTATTTGCGGCTTACAACCATACACTGAGTAATATAAAGTTGCTAAGTCGTTTAATTTACCTCTATCGAATCGTTCGAACGTGTATTCCTCAGATCCCAGGTTATCAGCAATACCTTCCATTAATAGTTGAAAGCATTTGATTATTGACAGAAATATAGGGGTTGACAATGAACCGTTCTCTCATAGTTAAATCGGAATAATCTTCAGGAAAAAGAAAATCAGTAGCCAATAATTGACTAAACCCTGCAGATTTTGATTCAGCCAGCACATCACGTGAATAGCTACCATAGGGAAACGCAATAGCGCTAACTTCTTTTTGCAAAATATCTTCAAGGAAATGCTTTGAACGAACAATTTCATCTCTTGCCCTGACAATCGGAATTTTTGAAAGATCATTGTGATAATGGCCATGGCTGCCAATTGTGGCAAATCTTGACCTGGACAAAAATCTTATTTCCTGCTCAGTCATTTGCGTCCAATACTCTTGCTCGCGATCCATAATTTTCGCCGGAATCATTGGTTGAAGAGATCTTATTATTTCAGCCTTTCTTTCAAAGCAGTCTTCTCGTGACAAGTCTTTTAAAGTTCTACCACGAGACATAGAAGCGTAAAATCCATATTTATTTTTAAAAAACTCCTCACCGTCAAACTTAAATTTTTTTGGTCCATATTTTTGTGCAAGCACTAAAAAGTCGTTCCATAAAATATCATACCCAGCATTCCTGATTCCCGTAATAAAAAATGCAATCGGCACCTGGAACTTGTTCATAAGCGGCAAAACATATTTGTAATTGTTGGCAAAACCATCATCAAAAGTGATACAAATATTGAAGCGATCTTGACTGAAGTGCCCACGGTAGTAATCATCGAGAGAAATAACGTGAAAATATTTCTTATAAAATTGCAGATGTTTTTCAAAGATTCTTGTTCTCACAAAAATGGAGTTAAACCGTGTGTGATCGGAACGGCAAACGCCATGATACACTACGATCCTCGATCCCCTTGCCTGTTGAAATATTCCTTTATTCAAACCAAGGATCGAATCAATGTCTTTCCGGGTGTAATTCCACTTCTGGTTTAGGGTTGAATATATTTTTTTCGCTTTGTTCATCTGAAAACAGTTATTTTCTCAGTGCCTTGCAACTTTTTGATTAATGAAAGCGCGCAATGAAACACGAATTCCGGGCTGTATCGTGTAAGGCAATGTACATCTCCGAACTGGCAAACTTCCTGCATGCATCCGCCACAGGGTAAATCAGAAGAGTCAAGAAAAAAAGTATGCTCTCCCAGCGGTCTTACCTGATCGGTTCTCGTGGATCCAAACAATCCTAATGTAGGAATGCCTGAGCCCCATGCCATGTGCATCAAGCCAGAGTCTTCGGATAATACAAGTTTCACTTTTTGTAATATGGCAAAAGCCTGCGAGGGCGTTGTCTTCCCAATTAAGTTGATTAGTTTTTCTCTCAATTGCTGTTTCAAAAAATCAGCTTTTGAGGAGATAAAAGAAGTTCCCATTACCAGGAATTGAGTCTGCGGAAATTCATGCAACCACAGATTTGCAAATGCGCCATAATTATGAATATCCCAGTTCCGCGTTGGGAAAGCCGCTGCAGGATTGAGCACAATAAGTTCGTTTTGCTGACCCCAGCCATTATTTTTTAAGATTGTTTCTCCCCATTCGGGAAATTTCAAAGAAATCTTATTTGCTGCCTTGTTATTTCCCAAGCCGGCAGCTTCGATTGTCAATCGGTATCTCTCGCCCCCTGGTACTGGAGAAAATCGATCAAACGCTGACCAGGCTCGTGGCGATACGACCTTTCTGACAATTCCGCTAATGTTGTTATTTTGGAGATCAATTACTGCATCATACCGCTGTATCAGTAATTTTGGTAATAGGAAAAAAGTACTAATAAGCTGCTTTTTAAAATCTCTACCCCCGCCGATTGAAAAGACCTTATCAAATAATGAAATATTTTTTGGTAAATCATCAATTTCTTCTCTTGTCAAAAGATCCAATTTTGCTGTGGAGGGCAAAGAGTTTCGCAGGTCCTGTAAATACGGAAGCGAAGCAGCAAGATCACCCATGGCCTGCAAACGAATGGCAAGTATTCGCCGTGGAAGCCTGTTTTTTGTCCACGGCCTCGCAGCAATATTGATATTTTCAAACTCTTTGTCCATCGTCACTGACCCTTTGCCCATTGCAAAACAGCCTTGGCTGCCTTTTTAAATGGAACAATGCTGGTTGGTTTATTCTGCCATGCAATAAAAAAATTTCTTATCGCCTTTTTTGTTTGCCCATGTGCGATGCAATCTTCTCCGAAATTCGCATACAATTTGAATAGTGCATTTCGGACAACGTCGATTGGCAATTTTCTTTTATGTTCATGGATCATCGCAATTCCCTGGTGATAGCCATTTATCCAGTGGGTGAGGCTGTCATTGCCCTCGTGTAGCCGTCGGTACAGCAAGGGCTCATAAAGAATAACGGCTTTGAATTGGGTGGCGAGCCTCAGGATAAAATTGATGTCAGAAAAAGGTTTCGTTTCATTAAACATCCCGACTTTATCCAAACATTCTTTCCGCATCATTAAGGAAGGCGTCGTGGTCGAAATTTCAGATTTAAAAATGGGGATAAAAATATTATCGCATTTCACTCCTTCTTTTTGTTTATAAAAAAAATCGATCGGTTCTAGGAGTCTTCTGAAATTATATCCACCTGTAAATGAGAAGCCGGCGTCAGCAAACTTTTGTAAAGCCACAACCTGCTTTTCAATTTTTGTTTCTGCCCAAAGATCATCCGAATCAATAAAGGCGATCAACTCACCGCTAGCTTTTTTAAGGCCTATGTTTTTTATTTTTCCGTTTATAGCTATGCGACCCGCCCGGAGAAAATTTATTCTCTTATCATTAATTTCTGAAACGATCTGCCCGGTATTATCATCTGAACCGTCATCTACAATTATCAGTTCCCAATTTTGCCACGTCTGCTTCCGAACACTTTCGATAGTTTCATGAATATATTCCGCCCGGTTATAGGTGGGCATAATGATGCTGACTTTCGGATATGTGCTTGCCTCAGACACTGACAGCAAAACTAATTTTTCTTAGTTTTAGAAAATGACGGTGATACAAAAACTACTTAACAAAATCAATGGACTTCATTATTCCCAGGAATATCTTTGCTTATCTAAAGAAACTCTCGAAAATCCTCTTCATGTTTACCTGGTCACCCATGGACAGCCAAGAAAAGACATCACTGAATCGCATCTGTTTGTCGGGTATAGTCCATTGATCTTTGCCTTTCCTTCTTCTGTAATCAATAACAAGCAAGAATCTTTGAATATAATCTTCAGTGGTAAACCTTATCAACCAAACGAAATTCCTGCAAAAAAGGATGCTATCGCACTTCTTTCGTTAAAAAAAATTGACCAGGCAGAGGTTAATGAGGAGACGATTTTGTTTTACGAGGGTGTAAAAGGGAGGCATCACTTTATATCCAAGTTTCACCAATTCATCATACAAGTCCATAACCGGCTCTATAACAAAAAAGCCGGGAACGTTTTTTTAAAGGACAACCTTTACAAGCAAGTACAAATAGCTTACAGCATCGCGAGAAAAATTTGCCTCGTGACAGTTGGAGACGATAACCTGTACAATCTCTTCCCAACCGACCTGCACGGCAAAATCAACGATCAGCAGTACATCATTTCACTAAGGCATAATGGAAGGGTCTGTCAACAGGTAGGAGCCTCGAAACGGATTGTCATTTCTGACATGCAAACCAGCAATTATAAGACCGTTTACGCACTTGGAAAAAATCACACAAAGGAGCTGAAGAAACTAGCTCAGTTTGATTTTGATGCCGCAAGATCAAGGCATTTTTCATTACCCTTACCGAAAAGTCATCTTTCGTATAAGGAACTGCAACTGGAAGGAAGCTTTATTCATGGCATCCATAAGATATTACTGTTTAAGATCATTCATGAAGAAAATTTTAGTGGCGAGAGTGAGACTCTCAGCCATGTTCATAATTGCTACGCTACCTGGCGTTATAATCAAGGGCTGTCAAGCAACTTCCTTTATCGGTAATACGATTAAATAAAACAGTAAACCGCTAACTTTATATTGATGACTAAAGTCTTGTTATTCAATCCTCGTGCTGCTGAAACAAAAGCGAGAGTGCCAAATTCGATACTCTCCATCGCTGCTTCCATTGAAGGAAGATATGAATATGCCCTTGTAGACGGCAATCTTGAAAAAAATCCTTTGAAAATTTTATTTAATTATCTCGATACAGGAGATTATCAGATTTTTGCCTGCACAGTAATGCCCGGCCCGCAATTAAGGCAGGCCATTCCGTTTACCAAAGAAATCAGGAAAAAATATCCGCAGGTAAAAATTGTTTGGGGAGGGTATTTTGCTTCTAACCACAGCCAGGTATCAATAAACTCGGGGTATATCGATTATATTATATACGGCCCGGGTGATGTCGCATTTCCAATGCTGATGGATGCGATTCAAAGCGATTCTTCCCTTCATCACATTCCGAATTTAATTTTCAGGGAAAATAATTCCATGGTTAAAACCAAAAAAGATGAACTCTACGACCAGGATCTTTTGCCGCCACTACCCTACGATAAATTAAACTCTTTTTACCAAATGCGAAAATACATTGGCAAATCGGTGCTTGGAACAAAAACTTTCGCCTATCACAGCAGTGTGGGATGCCCGTTTACTTGTGCCTTCTGTGGGGTGGTTCCGATTTACAATGCACGTTGGAAAGGGCGGTCCGCAGCAAAAATGTATGATGACATAAAGTATGTAAAAGAAAAATATGGGATCAACGCAGTCGAATTTTATGATAGTAATTTTTTTGTATCTGAAAAACGGGTTGTAGATTTTTCAAAGCTGATAAAAAAAGAAAATCTTGTTTGGTGGGGTGAAGGAAGAATAGACACTATTGACAAGTACGCAGATGAAAGCTTGTCTCTCATGCGTGAAGCAGGATGTAAGATGATTTTTCATGGAGCCGAAAGCGGTAATGATGAGATGTTAAAAAAAATGGACAAGGGCGGTACCCAATCGGGAGAGCAAATAAAACGCTTTGCCGCTCGCATGGCGAAGTTTGACATTATCCCTGAATATTCATTTGTAGTTGGAACGCCTGCAAAGACAGAAGAAGAAGTGAACAGACAAATTGATTTCGATATTCAATTTATCCGTGAGATAAAAGAAATAAATCCTAAAACCGAGATCATTATTTATGTTTATAGTCCTGTGCCTACGGAAGGTTCCCAATTATCGTATGATGTAATTAAATCTGGCTTTCATTTTCCAAAGACGCTGGACGAATGGACAAGCCCGCAGTGGGAAAATTTTGATTTGCATCGAAACCCGCTTACTCCGTGGCTGAAACCATATATGATCAATAAAATAAAGGATTTTGAAACGGTGCTGAACGGATATTACCCTACCGTAACTGATCTGCGGTTGAATAAATTTAAAAGGAGCTTTTTACGGGGAATAGCTGCCCTTCGCTATCGTACAGGTTTGTATTGGAAGCCTTACGAATTGAAAGCCTTGCAAATTCTTTGGAAATACCGACAACCCGAAATCGAAGGATTTTAAAGTATGAGGACCGCCGTTAAATATATTGTTGGTACAACCTGGCAGCCTTTGCTGAAGAAATATCTGTCCAAAACCAGGGCCTATACTTATAAGAACATACGACTGCAAATTCCATCCTCGGTGTTCCACCCCGGCTTTTTTTTCAGCACACATCTTCTCCTGGATCAGGTGAAGAAACTACCATTACAAAACAAAAGTTTACTGGAACCGGGGGCAGGCAGCGGGCTGATCTCCATTTATGCCGCGCAAAATGGCGCTACGGTCACTGCAACTGATGTTAATCCCATAGCGGTGGAGTATCTCGGCGAAAATAGCCGAAGGAATAACGTTCGCATAAATATCATTGAATCGGATATTTTTAGCCGCGTGCCACCGGAGTCGTTTGACATCATAGCGATCAACCCTCCCTACTACAAGAAAAACCCCGAATCGCTAGCCGACTACGCCTGGTATTGCGGCGAAAATGGGGAGTATTTTGAGAACTTATTTAGTGGGTTAAAAAAATATATGCATTCGGAATCGGTTGTACTGATGGTATTGTGTGATGGCTGCGACATCGGGATGATAAAAAAAATGACCGACCAAAAAGGCTATGAGATGAATAAAATACAAACGAAAAAAAATGTTCTCGAAAAAAATTTTATTTACAGGATCGAATTGAAAAAGTGACACTAACCGCCCACAATTTTGAAAAAAGATATTTATCGCTGCGACGAAAGGAGCAGCGCTTGTACACGGACGAGCAGGTGATGATGCTTCCTGAAAGCAATGCCGCACATCCCCATCATTCAGAATGGGAAATCAGGAAAAGCTCCTGCCATAAATTAATTCGCCATTTCCGCAACAAACACAGGAGATTAAATATACTGGAAGTTGGTTGTGGCAACGGTTGGCTTTGTTTTCAACTGTCAAAAATTATAAATAGCAGGGTAACTGGCATTGACATCAATACAGCTGAGCTGACCCAGGGAAAAAAAGTTTTTCGCAACATTGGTAATCTCGATTTTTTTTATGGCGGGATTGACGAAGAAAACATACGCAATCGAAAATTTGATATCATCGTCTTTGCGGCTTCGATTCAATATTTTCCATCTCTTGGCGACATTCTAGGCCAGGCGCTAGACCTCTTAAACCCGATAGGAGAACTTCATATTCTCGATTCGCATTTTTATAAACTGTCGGAATTGGAAGCTGCAAGAAATCGCTCCGAAAATCACTTTCAGTCAATAGGTTTCCCTGACATGAAGGACTATTATTTTCACCGCTGCATTGACGAATTAAAAGAGTATAATTATAAAATGCTCTATAATCCTGAATCAATTGGTCATCTTTTCATGAAAAATAAAAATCCATTTCCCTGGATTTGCATAAAAAGCATGGGTTAGAATGCAGATACAGTCATTATACGACAGTTTCCAGCGGTACCGCACCTTAAGGACGGATGTCATCAGGTCGTTGCCCATTGTAATTCTCATGCCGCATAGTGCCTGCAGTTGTCAGTGCGTGATGTGCGATATCTGGAAGGACAATAAAAACCTGCGGCAGTTAACTGAAAATGATCTTCAGGGATTGCTTTCGGCATTTAGAAAATTTGGTACGAGGCAGGTTCTGATGTCTGGCGGTGAAGCCTTACTAAATCCCAAATTTTTTAAGTTTTGCGAAATACTACACAAACAAGGGATCAAGATATCGCTTCTCTCGACCGGGTTGACATTAAAAAAGAATGCCGAACAGTTACTGCAATGGGTAGATGATATCATTGTTTCCCTGGATGGCAATGAAGAACTTCATGACCGCATTCGCAACATACCCCACGCATTTCAGAAACTAAGAGAGGGGGTGCAGTTTATAAAAAACATTGAGCCGCGCTTTAAGATCACCGGAAGGTCGGTTATCCATAAATTGAATTTCCGGCATTGGCCATCTATTATTGATTCAGCCAAAGAAATGGAACTCGATCAAATCAGTTTTTTACCCGCAGACGTGAGCAGCCACGCCTTTAACCGCGAAGTGCTGTGGACTGAACCAAAGCAGCATGAGATTTTGCTGAATGAAAATGAATTGCCAGCATTGCAACAACTCGTCGAGAAAATAATTGAGACGTATAGTCATGAGTTGAGTTCCCATTTCATTGCAGAGTCCCCGGAAAAATTGAGAAAGATATACGGTTACTATGCTGCCTTCTATGAACACAATCCCTTTCCCTATAAAAAATGTAATGCTCCCTGGGTATCTACCGTAATTGAGGCGGACGGAACTGTGCGGCCGTGTTTTTTTCATGCGCCCCTGGGCAATATCAGGAATAATTCCCTTGATGAGATCCTGAATAGTAAGAAAAGTATCCGTTTTCGAAAAGAACTTGATATAGATTCTAACAGCACCTGCGTAAAATGTGTTTGCTACCTGAATTTGAGACCGGGAACAAACTTCGCTTAAATTATTATGAGCAAAATATTAATTACCCATTCTTATTTCCTTCGCTTCGATCCCAAACAATGGGCCGCGGGACAACCCTATGCCCCGCTTGGTACCTTGTATGCCGCAGCACTAATGAAAAAAAATAACTATGACGTTTTGTTTCACGATAACATGTTTGCCGAAAAACCAGGTGATGTCACTCCTTTGATCGAAAAACATAGGCCTGATTTTTTTGTGATCTACGATGATGGGTTCAATTATCTAACGAAAATGTGCCTGACAAATATGCGTGAAGCCGCATTTGAAATGATAAAGCTGGCGAAAGGGAGAGGATGTACCGTGATTGTATCCAGCTCTGATTCAACAGATCGTTTTGAAAAGTATTTAGATGAAGGAGCAGATTTTATTATCATGGGTGAGGGAGAAATGGCGTTGTTGGAATTATTAAATGTTATCGATGAGAAACAGAATGACTTCTTATCCATCCAGGGCATTGCATATAAACATAATGGCGCCGCGATCAAAACTGCCAGGCGCCAAGTGATAAAGGATCTCGACAGTCTTCCTTTTCCTGCCTGGGATTTGATTGACATGGAACCTTATCGCAAAATGTGGTTGAAGCACAAAGGATTTTTCTCCATGAATATGGCCACGACCCGTGGGTGCCCTTTTAAATGTAACTGGTGTGCGAAACCCATTTATGGCAATCGCTACAATTCCAGGTCCCCTGGAAACGTGGTGAGCGAATTAAAAATGTTGAAAGAAAAATTTCAATTTGATCATATCTGGTTTTGCGATGACATCTTCGGACTGAGGCCCGGATGGGTTCACGCATTTGCTGAGCTAGTGGAAAAAGAGAAATTACAGTTTCGTTTTA
This sequence comes from Bacteroidota bacterium, assembly GCA_005883765.1. Lineage (GTDB taxonomy): Bacteria > Bacteroidota > Bacteroidia > Chitinophagales > Chitinophagaceae > VBAU01. The sequence goes on along the minus strand of VBAQ01000003.1, from coordinate 19,872 downwards.
AAATACAGGCACGAGCGGATCTCCTGCTGCAAGAGGAATATATTAAAGACCTGGCGAGAGCAGGTTGTGAGAATGCCTGGATGGGTGCGGAAAGTGGCTCTCAAAAAATTCTAGATGCGATGGACAAGGGCACCACGGTGCAACAGATCTATCAAGCCACCGCATTATTAAAGAAGAAAGGGATTCATCCTTCCTTTTTTATCCAGTTTGGCTATTTAGGAGAAACAAAGGAGGATATAAAGAAAACGATAAGGATGATCAATGAATTGCTTCCTTACGAAATTGGCATTTCCGTTTCGTATCCATTGCCAGGTACTCTATTTTATGAAAAAGTAAAAGCGGATCTGAAGGAAAAAACCAATTGGACTGATTCTGACGAGCTTGCACTCATGTTTAGAAATACGTATCAGCCGGCATTTTATAAACAACTTCACCGTTATGTGCACAAAACTTTTCGAACTCATGTGGCATTGGAAAATATAAAACGGCTTGTCAAAAAATCGCCTGTCACACATATCTCTCTCAAAAAAGTTGTGTCGCTGCTGTATTATGCACCAGCCGCTTTTTTCGCAAAACAGAAATTATTAAGACTCGAAAAAGCTTCTATGGCATGAGCGATATTGCAGATATCACAAATGAAATGCAAATAGTGGCCGCTTTCAATAAGCAATCTGCGATATTCGATGATATCTATGCCGATAATTCTATTATCCAGTACAAAAGAAAGAGAGTAAGAATCCACGTCGAGAAATTGATAGAACCTAACAGTAGCATCCTTGAGCTAAATGCCGGTACTGGTGAGGACAGCATCTATTTCGCGGGGCGAGGGCATCGTGTACATGCCACTGATATTTCGCACGGCATGCAGGCGAAGCTTTGTGCGAAAATAAGAACAAGCGGGCTTGAAGATAAAATAACACAGGAAGTTTGTTCGTTCAACAGCCTGGGGACTCTCAGTCAACAAGGGCCTTTCGATCTCATCTTTTCCAATTTTGCAGGCCTGAATTGCACCAGGGAGCTGGATAAAGTATTGCGATCTTTCAAATTGCTTTTGAAGAATGATGGCATTGTCACGCTGGTGGTGTTACCCAAATTTTGTCTCTGGGAAACCGCGCTGGCCCTCAAGGGAAAATTCAAGACAGCTTTCCGAAGATTTTTTAGCAGCAATGGAAGAAAAGCGCATATTGAGGGAGAGTACTTCCTATGCTGGTATTATAATCCTTCATTTATAAAAAGAATTCTTAAAGACGATTTTGAGGTTCTGAGCGTCGAGGGTCTTTGTTCAGTTGTTCCTCCTTCTTACATTGAAAATTTTGCCGAAAAATATCCGGGAGTCTTTAAGTTTTTCTGCGGAATGGAAGAAAAACTTAAAGCAAGATGGCCATGGAGGTCAATCGGTGATTACTATATCATCTCTTTGAAAAGGAAAAACGGCTAGTCAAAAAAGTGATGCGCGGCGGCTTTCACAGCTGCTAGCCTCTGGTTATATAAAGCAACAATTTGGGCCTGGAAGGCTTCCGGGTCAGATTTTGAAAAATGTCTGCCGGTTACCAAATTCATTAACCTTCCTTTTGAATTTCTTTGACCAAGTCTTTCCTTATTTTCCCATCGCCGCGCCGTCCATCGAAAAAGGAAATTATCCATTTTGTCTCCTACCGCTCCGCTGAAGAGTCGTTCGGTAATTTTTTTTAGCCAGGACCCCCGATCAGAAATTTTCGGGCGATCTGCGGACATGTAAACCGGGAACCATTTCTTTACCCAGGCATTCGCGTCAAAAAAATTATTCATGCTTAAGGAACCCGCAACGGGGAGTAGTGTGATCACTTCTGTTGCTGTATAAATATTTCGATCGGGAATGGACAATGCCGATTCATCTATGAAATAATTCATGCAATAGTAATGTTGCCTGCCAAACAGAAAGGTAATTTTCTTAAAAAGATGGAGGATCGTTCGTGCGATCCAGAGGCGGTTTGGCTTTGTAATGATAAAAAAATCAATATCCGCTTTTTTATCGGCGTAGTTTTTTGAAAGGGAGCCTGAGATCCCCACCCCGCGCACAAACGGAAACTTGTACAGAAAGGTACCTATTTCATAAGCTTTCGGAAGGAGCTTTTTTGCACACAGGTTTCCTTGCGATCTTTTCTCCGTACTTTGTCGATTATTCTCAAGTGAGTAAAATTCATCGACTTTAAAAATAATCTTTTCTGAAATGAGCAGATCAATAGCAGAAGCAAACGCAGGATCGGTAACCGGTTGTTGAAGAAAATTTCTTATCTCGTTTTCAGAAAGAGGATAATCGAATATATCAAAATAGACCAGTGTTTTCAAAATGGTGAGACTGGTTTTTTCTTTTGCAGGTGTTTTTATATCGCCCTGTAAGATCATGCAGTTAAAAATAAACTTTCTTTGAACGAAAAACTAAATTTGAGGAAGCAACCATTTTAAAACTTAAACCGATTGGATTTCAAGCCAGCATTTCAAAAGACCGGGCTCGCGACTTTTACACCATTGTACCGGATGAACTACCATACTAATCTTCTTCCTGCTCATGTAAAGGACCTCCCATCAGAAAAAGAAACCGTCCTGATAAGAAGCTATGTGGCGCAACAAAAAGTTTATTTATTTTTCAAAAGAAGTTTTGACATCCTTTTTTCCCTGGTTTTTATTACATCGGTACTAAGCTGGTTGCTGCCTATTGCCGGTTTATTGATCCTGCTGGATTCAAAAGGTCCCGTTTTTTTCATTCAACGTCGTATCGGTAAAAATGGCCGTGCGTTTTGGTGTTTAAAATTCCGCACAATGATCGTCAACGATGAAGCGGATGAAAAACAGGCAGAAGACGATGATTACAGGATAACCAGAGTAGGAAGATTTTTGAGAAGGACCAATATTGATGAGTTTCCGCAGTTTATCAATGTGCTTGCCGGTAATATGAGTATCATTGGTCCCCGGCCGCATATGTTTTCCGATTGTACCCGTTTTTCTTTTGTAATCCCCGCATATAAATTCAGAACACTGATGCGACCCGGCATTACTGGTCTTGCCCAGGTAAAAGGTTATCATGGACCGACCGTCGACTATGAAAGTATTTTCACCCGCTATCACTGGGATGCCGAGTACATCCGCAATGCCAGTTTCTGGCTCGATCTCAGAATCATTTTCTTAACGTTTTTCCAAACCCTGGGAAATATGATCTACATTCTGTTTTCGGTGTTCGCGAAGATGTAAAAATTCGTAGAAGATTTTAAGGAACGGTCTAAATCAACGAACTCCAGGGAGTCAAGAAGTCTAAACTATATTTTGCGGTGATGGAGGGATTCGATCCGCCTGAGGTGGAACGGATTTAAGCCATAATTTTTTTGAAATGAAAAATCGTAACATTTTTTTTGCGAGCACGCTTGGACCTATCAGTTGAAGATTTCGTTACTATAAGCGATCGCCCCAGACAAAAAAACCCACCTATCCCGAAGCTTCGGTGGGCAAAGGCGGTGAGGGAGGGATTCGATCCGTCTAAGGCGGAAAGGATTTAAGCCATAATTTTTTTGAAATGAAAAATCGTAACATTTTTTTTGCGAGCACGCTTGGACCTATCAGTTGAAGATTTCGTTACTATAAGCGATCGCCCCAGACAAAAAACCCCACCTATCCTGAAGCTTCGGTGGGCAAAGGCGGTGAGGGAGGGATTCGAACCCTCGGTACGAGTTTAAGCCCGTACGACGGTTTAGCAAACCGTTGATTTCAGCCACTCATCCACCTCACCGGCTGAATTTGAAAGGGCAGCAAAAATAGAATGAATGAAGGAAACTCCCAAAGAAAAAGATGGCGGGTCGAAACGAAGGAGACAGGCGCCCCACTTTTGAAATTGTCTTAGCATATCATCGAATTTCAACCAATAAATGTCATCTTAGCCATTCCCGGAGGTTTGTAACCCATTCTCTAACTCCTCACACATTAAGAATTCTGTCTTAATATTTCCTAAGCTGTTGCGAAAACGAAGTGAAAATTCTGTTTTAGCTTTCTTTAAAAACAAAGAATTTTGGACGAGCTTCGTGTGAAATGTATCCTGTTGCAGAAGTTGCACGTGTGAAAAGGCTACTAAACAATATTACCCCATAAGTCAACAACCTTGGAATGAGAAAGATTTTTTTCTTGCTGCTTGTCATTAGTGCGGCAGTTGTCTGTTTTTCATGTAGCTCAAAAAGAAGCGGCAAGCCTCGCGTGTTGGTTTTTAGTTTAACTAAGGGATTTCATCATGAATCAATTCCTGATGGCATTGCTGCTATTCAAAAGCTCGGAAAGGAAAACGGTTTCGATGCTGACACCACTACAAATCCTGAAAAGTTTAACGACAGCACGCTGAAAAACTATTCTGCCGTTGTCTTTTTATGTACAACGGGCGATGTGCTCGATTATAAGCAAGAGGCAGCTTTCGAAAGATATGTACAAGCGGGTGGCGGTTATGTGGGTGTGCATTCTGCAACAGATACAGAATACGATTGGGGTTGGTATGGAAGATTGGCCGGCGGATATTTTTACGACCATCCGGGTATTCACGATTCATTTCCAAATGTTCAACCCGGCGTATACAACGTGGTGACTGAAAATTTCATTGCAACGAAAGGTCTTCCCAAACAATGGAAACGCACAGACGAATTTTACAGCTTCAAAAAATTTGATTCTGCTCATGTGCACGTGCTGATAACAATTGATGAGGGCAGCTATCACGGCGGAAAAAGAATGGGCTACCACCCGATGTCATGGTATCATGAATATGACGGCGGTCGTGCATTTTATACGGCGCTTGGCCATACAAAAGAATCATACACTGAGCCTGATTTTTTGAGACACTTGCTTGGCGGTATCCAATATGCGATCGGCGATAACAATGAACTCGATTATGGAAAAGCAAAAACAAAAATGCCGCCGGATCAGGATCGTTTTACAAAAACGGTTTTAATACAAGGTCAATTTTTTGAGCCAACTGAAATGGCCGTTCTTCCGACGCTTGATATACTTGTTGCACAGCGTCGTGGTGAGTTGCTGTTATATAAGAATGATAAAAAGCAGTTAAAGCAAGTTGGCTACTTAAAGGTCTACTGGCATGCAAATACGCCGGGTGTAAATGCTGAAGAGGGTTTTATGGGGCTACAAAAAGATCCGCAGTTTGAAAAAAATCATTGGATTTATTGTTATTACAGCCCAATCGATAGTTCTGTGAATCGCTTATCAAGATTCACATTTACGAACGACACGCTGGACATGTCTTCAGAAAAAACAATTCTTGAAGTGCATTCACAAAGAGAGATATGTTGCCACACGGGTGGTTCAATCGCGTTTGATCACGATGGTTTGTTGTATTTATCAACAGGTGATAATTCAACTCCTTTTGATGAGCCTGCCGTTAAATATGTAAACAGTGGTTTCGCGCCACTAAATGATCTCTCCGGTCATCAGCAATATGATGCACGTCGTTCGGCAGGTAATACAAACGATCTGCGGGGAAAAATTTTGCGCATACATGTCAATGACGATGGCACCTATTCAATTCCAAATGGAAATCTGTTTCCAAAAGGGGAAGCTAAAACAAGACCCGAGATTTATGTAATGGGCGACAGAAATCCTTACCGCATTTCTGTTGATCAGAAAAATCATAGGCTGTACTGGGGTGAAGTTGGACCAGATGCAAATGACGATAGCCTTGCCACGCGTGGTCCCCGCGGATATGACGAAGTAAACCAGGCACGCAATGCCGGTTATTTTGGCTGGCCTTTGTTTGTCGGCAATAACTATCCATACCATCAATACGATTATGCAACAGGTACAAGCGGTCCTGCATTCGATCCGACGCATCCAGTAAATAATTCAAAAAACAATACGGGCCTAACCGATCTTCCGCCTGCGCAAGCTGCATTCATTTGGTATCCTTATGCAGTGTCCCCTGATTTTCCCGAATTAGGCTCGGGCAGCCGCAACGCAATGGCGGGACCTGTTTATTATACTGATATGTTTCCGAAAGGAACCCGTTTGCCTGATTATTACAACGGCAAATTGCTGATATACGATTGGATGCGCGGATGGATAAAAGCGGTTACCATGTCGCCCAACGGCGATTTTGATAAGATGGAGCCATTCTTTGAAAGCATCAAGCTGAGTAATTGCATTGATATGGAAGTAGGACCCAATGGAAAAATTTATTTGCTTGAATACGGAACAGGTTGGTTTCAAAAAAATCCCGATGCGGGTTTATCGAGAATTGATTTCATCTCAGGCAATCGTCCACCAAAAATTGCCTCGGTTACTGTAGACAAAGCAACAGGGTCATTGCCTTTCAACATGACTGCAAAAGTTGATGCGAAAGATCCTGAAAACGACAATATCACTTACATCTGGAACTTTGGTAACGGCACAAAAAAAGAAACCTCAACACCTCAAATCACTTATACATACACGACTGCAGGCGATTACAGGCTTTCAGTTACCGCAAAGGATTCGCATGGCGATTCAACAACAAGCGATGCGGTTGGCTTGTACGCAGGCAATGAAACACCTGTTGTAAATATTCAGCTTATAAGTCCGAATAAATCTTTCTATTTACCTGGCGTGCCTGTTAATTATTCAGTAGCCGTAACGGATAAAGATGATACGTCAAAAATTGATCCTGCTAATTTGTTTGTTTCGGTTGATTATGTTGTCGGACTTAATAAAGCAACAGCGGTAAACGCAACGCAACTCGAATCGTCAGCCATAGGCGGAAAAACTTTAACGATGTCACTTGATTGTAAGAGTTGTCACAAGGAGAATGAAAAATCTATCGGACCATCATTCATGGAGGTGGCACAGAAGTATGCAAAAAATCCCAACGCATCGGAGTACCTCGCTCAAAAAGTTATCAAAGGCGGCAGCGGTGTTTGGGGCGAAACGGCAATGGCTGCACATCCAAACTTACCCGAAAGCGATATCCGGTCAATTATTCAATGGGTGTTGTCATTGTCAAACCAGGCAGGTATAAAAAAGTCATTACCTCAAAAAGGAACAATTACACCACCAGCAAATACAAAGCCCGGTGCCGCGTTTGTTTTATCTGCAAGTTATACTGATAAAGGCGGCAACAACATCAAAGCACTGACGGGCAGAAACGCAGCGGTGCTCAATAGCAATACGGTGATGTTCAAAGGCACAGAAAAAATGAGCGGCTTTGTTGTGTACAATACGAACAATACAAACTATATGGTATTGCCCAAACAACAAGCCTGGTTTGCGTTGGACAGCATTGACCTTACGGGCATTGGCTCATTAAGCATGATGGCGGGCTGGCAAACACCGCCTCAATACGGCTATGATTTTGAAGTAAGATTAGACGAGCAGAACGGCAAGCTTTTAGGAACAGGAAGTTTGTTATCCCCCCAAAACAAAAAGCAACAGTTTGGAATGGTGAACGTAAAATTGCAGCCTGTTACAGACGGACGATATCATACAGTTTATGTAGTTTCAAAAGCAAAGAATCAAGCAGAAAAAGTTCAGGCAGGATTAGGTTTTGTGCAGTTCAATAGCAAGTAATCAAAGAATGGTAATTAAACAGAGAATTTACACGCAGTAAAGTCAAAATTGAAAAGATGTTTAAGAGAGTTTGCTATTTTGTCACGACCCTGTGTTCATGCTTTTCGGCCTTCAGCCAGGATTTGATGGTCATTGAAGGAACCATTAGCGACAAACGATCCGACCCCGTAAGTTATGCTTCAGTTTATTTATTAAATACCAATTTTTTTGTTTTAAGTAATTCAGCAGGAAACTTTAAAATTAAAAATGTACCTGCCGGCGATTACATGATTGCCATCTCCGCCATTGGATACGCGACCATCAGTAAAAACCTGCATGTAACGAGAGAAGGAAAAAAGTCTTTTGATTTTCAACTGGAAGATGCTTCAAAAAAGCTGGATGAAGTGATTGTAACCGCGGAAAAAAAAGATGAGAACATCCAAAACATTCCGGTAAGTATTTCCGCACTGAACGGCAAAAATATTGAAGATTACAGGTTATGGAACAGCAGGGACCTGACTGCTATTGTACCGAATTTATACGCTGCTAATCCCGGAGATGGAAGGAACGTCACTTCCATCAGGGGCATCACGTCTACATCATATGACCCTGCAGTTACCACCTACATTGATGGAGTGAATCAATTCACACTCGATACTTATATCCCCCAACTTTTCGATGTGGAACGTATAGAAGTGCTGAGAGGACCACAGGGAACGTTATATGGAAGGAACGCCATGAGTGGCGTCATTAACATTATTACAAAACAACCTTCCAATAAAACTACTGGTTTTATTGAGATCAGTGAAGGTAACCATGGTGAGCAACGCTACACTGCAGCCATCAGGTTACCCGTCATAAAGGATAAATTGTTTTTTGGAGCTTCTTTTTTGTACGAAGGTCTCAAAGGGTATTACACCAATGAATACAACCATTCAAATTTTGACAAGCAGCACAGCACCGGCGGAAATTATTATCTAAAATACCTGGCAGGCCATGGATGGTCTGTCACATTGAATGCAAAACATCTTGCCAACAGGAATTATGGTTCATTTACGTTGGCCGGCAATGCAGATGCAGCCTTCGCAAAACCATTTGTCGTAAATCAAAATGCAGTGGCTCGCCTGGTAGATAACACGATCAACACTTCTTTCATTGCAAATTACTCGGGCCGAGGTTTTAACTTTAGTTCTCAAACTTCTTACCAGTCAAACTACAGGTATTACGCGACGCCAATTGACGCTGATTTTTCCCCTGCCGATGTGATAACCATTATTAATAACTATGGTAAGAAATGGAATAATATCAAAGTCGCTACGCAGGAATTCCGGTTTTCATCTTCCGCATCTTCTTCCTCTGCTTTCAAATGGACGGCGGGCAGTTATTTATTTTATCAAAACATTCCTAACAAGCAGGCTACTCATTTTGGCCGAGATGCGGCATTGATTGGATCGCCAGATTCCAACTATGCCATTATTAATACAACCAGGGCAACATCTGGGGGAGTTGCGTTTTATGGGCAATCTTCTTATGCAGTTACTAACAAAATAAATGTCATATGCGGTATCCGCTACGATTATCAACATTCAAGGGAAAAAGTTCTGGGAGAATACCAGCCTGATGCGTCGCCAACTCCTGTTTTTATGACACAACCTGATACAGCGGCCACGGCTTCCTTTGGTGCAGTTTCTCCAATGTTCAGCATGGCTTATCATCCGCGTTCGAATGTCAATTTTTTTGCTACCTATAGCCGCGGTTATCGAACAGGCGGGTTGACACAATTAGGTGCTGATCCTTCGCAACCACCGCTATATGCTTATAAACCCGAGTACAGCAATAATTTTGAGCTGGGAACAAAGAACACGTTTTTTGACAATAGACTTAAAGCGAATATTTCACTCTTTTATGCAAACATTACCAATGCGCAAGTGCCCACTTTGGTATTGCCTGCAGCCATCACCATAACTAAAAATGCGGGAAGCTTGACGAGTAAGGGTGTTGATGTTGAACTCGCCTCGAGGACATTGGAAGGATTAGAAGCGACATATAATTTTGGCTATACTCACGCAAAGTATACGCGGTTAAAACTTTCCCAAAATGGTTCAGAAGTTGATCTTGCGGGCAATCGCCAGATCTTTACGCCAGACGTAACCTCGCTACTAGCTTTGCAATATACCGTTTCCTTAATTCCATCACATGCGCTTCAATTGGTCGTTCGTGGCGAATGGGTTTACCTGGGAAAACAATATTTTGACCTGGCAAACAGTATCAGTCAAGCCCCTTATAATTTATTGAACGGAAGATTGGGCTTAATGACAAAACATGCGGAATTATATTTCTGGGAAAGAAACCTGGCAAATGTGAAATACATCGCCTATGCATATGATTTTGGCGCGGTGCATTTAGGCAACCCAAGAGTCTTTGGTTTTACATTGAAAGCATCAATGTAGGGGCTGAAAAATTTCTGAAAAAGATCAATACTGTTTTGGTGACAAACAAACAATCTAAGAATTTTTTCATGACTCAGTTACCTGATGGACGCCACCCGAAAGTAATGCACGCTGCACAACCTGTCCCGGCAGGCCGAGGCATGTTCAAGCACCAGACTACAGGTAAACACTTACGCATTTGATTCATTGATCTTTTTCACTATCTTGATTTAGCTACTTAGAAAGATCACCAGGTTTAGAAAGCCATTGCGGATATTATTATCTGTTTTTTTTCGTGTTTACTCAACTTATCAATCAATACCAATGAAACCTCCATTCCCACGCCTTTCCATACGCCAGCGACTTCCACTTTTAATTTGTGCTTTATTACTAACTATCATTTTTGTTTTTGGGTTCACCTCTCAAATAGGAGTAAAAAAAGCAGCGCTTAGGATCGGCAATGAACGCCTGCAATCGTTGTCGGATCAATTAAGTACAATATTTGGAGGTACGGCGCATATTGCTATTTCGTCTACATATGCGACAGCAAACAAACCTGCAATCAAAAAATATCTGTTGTCTAATGGGAAAGATTCAGCTGCTCAAACATTAAAACTATTGGAAGCCCTTCGAACTGATAGCCTATATGAACAGGTCGAATTAAGAAATTCAGACCAAGTTGAAATTCTTAATTCAATAAAAAGTGGCGTTCACATAACCGTCAACATAGATCCTCTTTTGTCCATGACTTCGCGAGCCAAACCGGATTCCGGCAGAGTTGGAAAATTATATAAGGTTGACACGTCTGTTTATTATCCGATTATGGCAACAGTCATTGAAGATAAAAAATTGATCGGCTATGTAGTAAGATGGAGAAAAATGACATCAAACCCAAAAGCAATAGCACAATTTTCGCAATTATTGGGTTCCGATGCAAGGCTTTATATTGGAAATACGGATGGATCATTATGGACAGATTTGATAAAGCCCGTTCCTGCCCCTTCAATAAAAAAACAAAATGAAAATAGCGTCGCCGAGTACTCACGAT
>VBAQ01000003.1:8293-8809 GCA_005883765.1 Bacteroidota bacterium | reverse complement strand
GAATTGTCAAAGAAAAGATTAATGGAACAACCAAATCAGTTTCTTTATTGGTTAATTCTTGTTGGCTTAATATTGCTAATCGTTGGAATTGCTGCTGCATGGTTGATGAGCCGCAACATAACTGCGCCGCTTCAAAAACTTACCGTAGCTACAGCGGCTATTACTGCGGGCGACTATTCAACATCTGTCCCTATTAACAGGGATGATGAATTAGGAACGCTTGCCCGTGCATTCAACACGATGGCATTGCAAGTAAAAAAATCACAAAAAACGCTAGAAAAAGAAGCACAGAAGTATAAACTTCTCTTTGAAAAAAATCCAATGCCTATGTGGATACTTTCTAAATCAACCCTGGATGTCATAGACGTCAATGAGGCGGCAATTGAACATTATGGTTACTCAAGAGATGAATTTCTAAAAATAAATTCAAAGGACCTCAGACCCGCAGAAGACATAGAAAAATACATTGAGCACCTTGGTCAACAAATTGACGCAACCTTACGCGTTGGCACATGG
>VBAQ01000003.1:0-8259 GCA_005883765.1 Bacteroidota bacterium | reverse complement strand
AATTATGGTGGATATAATTGCTGATGATATTATGTACCGGGACAAACCAGCAAGACTTATTCTTGCTCATGATGTAACTGAAAAACTGAAGGCCGAAGCCGAATTATCGCGTCAGTTTTTCTTACGTCAAAAATTGATTACAGAAACCACCATACAGGCTCAGGAAAAAGAAAGGGAAGAGATTGGTAAAGAACTTCATGATAACATAAACCAAATTCTCGCAGCCACCAAGTTATACCTGGAGATAGTGTTAACGGGCAATAAAGATATGCTTCCGGATGCTGCGAGAAAAAGTTATGAAAATGTGAACCTTGCCATTACTGAAATCCGGCAACTTTCAAAGCAACTGGTACCCCCCGCGTTAGAGGAAACATTAAGCAGTGCTCTAAAAGATCTTGTTACTGAATTTCAATCAGCTTCAGGTATCGCTATAAGAATAGAAATTGCAAAATTCGACGAAGACTTGCTTAGTGGAAATGTTAAGCTCATACTCTACAGGATTGCGCAGGAACAGATCAATAACATTGTAAAACATTCCCGGGCAAAAAATGTAAGCATAACAATTGAAACAACATTCGATGAAGTCACCTTATTAATTAGCGATGACGGCATTGGATTCGACACAACCAAAAGACAAAAAGGTATTGGGCTGAGAAATATTGCAAGCAGGGTAGGTTTTTATAATGGTACTCTGGGAATTCAGTCCCAGCCAGGAAAAGGTTGCACTCTGGAGGTAGCTATTCCTTTAAACCAGGAAGGAAACCTTAGCGTATCTTCGGCTGTTTGATTTTTTTAAACATCGATATGCGAAAAATCACCATTCTAGTTGCCGATGACCATCCAATGGCGAGACAAGCATTGGTCTTTGTTCTAAATAGCGACAACCGTTTCCAGGTAATTGCGGAATGCGAGACCGGGGAACAAGCCGTTGAAAAATCAGGAGAATTGAATCCGGATGTTGTTCTTATGGATATTAATTTGCCTGGTCTCGATGGTATTGAGGCCACTGTCAGAATCCGTGAACTTTCACCCGTTTCGAAAATTCTTGGTATGTCAATGCATACCCAGCCATCTTACGCAAATGCAATCATGGAGAAAGGAGCACTTGGTTATGTAACAAAAAACTCTCCGGGCGATGAAATTTTTAAAGCTATACTGGAAGTATCCGCCGGAAGAAAATATGTATGCGACGAGATCAGAAACATTTTACTGGATAGTTGAATTGAATCCCTCGTAGTCCGGGGGTCAATTAACGATAACTCATCTCATTCCATCTCAATTCATTTTTCAACTGAAGAATATTGGTATTTTTTCCGATCAGAATACATTCGATGCGAGCCATATCAGCAAAATCCTGCAAATGTTCGGCGCAGTACTTTTAGGTAACCCAAGAGCGTTGGGTTTTACTGTCAAATACTTTCATCTGCCGTTCAATAATTCTCCAGAAGGTCGAATAATTAAGGGTACACCGAAAAAATTCAAGATTACTCAATCGTTTGTTTTTGCTGTATAGATTTCACTGATTTATTCATTTGTTACAAACAAAAAATATTAGCTTTGAGTATTAAATGTCAAAAATACATTTAATATTTTGAAGAAGATCGGACGGTACCCTGCTGATGCCCTGATCTGTAAAATATTTTTGTAACGATTAAACTGCTTGTATGAGTAAACGATTGCTTGCGCACGGCCCCCAGCCGGGATGGTGTGCCTTACACAAAAGTTCCTATTCCTTTTTTGCTTCCCTGTTTATATAATGTATCAAACGACTGCTATAATCAAAAAAATCATTCTCCTTCTCTTCCCGGTTTGGTTTTCGATGCAAAATTTTTCACAGACAACAGTTTTTGATTTTGACTGGCGTTTTCATCGTGGAGGTGCACAAGGCGCAGAGATGCCCGGGTTCGACGATTCGAAATGGAGAAAGGTTGATCTGCCTCATGACTGGAGTATTGAAGATCTGCCAGGCACAAGATCTCCGTTTGATCCCAATGCTATCAGCCAGGTGAGCGGCGGATTTACAGTTGGAGGAACAGCATGGTATCGAAAAACATTCACAATCCCGGCCGATCAAAAAAATAAACGCATCCATATCCAGTTTGATGGAGTTTATATGAATGCAGATTTTTGGCTGAACGGAGAATTTTTGGGTGATCATCCTTATGGCTACACAAGTTTCTGGTTTGATATAACTGATAAAATAAAATTAGGCGAAAAAAATACGATTGCTGTATTGGTAAAGGATGAAGGGCAAAACAGTCGATGGTATTCCGGTTCAGGTATTTATCGTCATGTATGGTTGAAAACGCTTGAGCCGGTTCATGTATCACCATGGGGAATTTATATTACCACTCCGGACGCGAATGTTTCATCGGCGAAAGTGAATATTAAAACTAATGTGACGAATGCCACGACAAATGCTTTGCCGGTTAAGCTTGTAACAAGAATATTGAACTCAAAAGGAGACGAGGTAGCAAGAACTGAATCGCAGCAACAGATCAATTCAAAAGCTTCGAACGAATTTACCCAAAACTTGTCTGTAAGTTCTCCTGAGCTTTGGTCAATTGAATCTCCCGCACTTTATACAGCGATAACAGAAGTGTATAATGAAAATAGAATTACTGATAAAGCAGAAATCAAATTTGGTATTCGCACTATTTCCTTTGATGCAACAAATGGATTTCGTTTAAACGGAAAAACGGTAAAATTAAAAGGAGGCTGTGTTCATCATGATAATGGCCCGCTGGGTTCAAAAGCATATGACCGTGCAGAAGAACGGAGAATCGAATTATTAAAGGCAAGTGGGTTCAATGCCATACGCTGTGCGCACAATCCACCATCACCTGCATTTTTGGATGCTTGCGATCGATTGGGAATATTGGTGATTGACGAAGCTTTCGATATGTGGCGCCTGCCCAATAATCCATATGACTATCATTTGTATTTTGATGATTGGTGGCAAAAGGATATTGAAAGTATGGTGATGCGCGACCGCAACCACCCCTCCGTCATTATTTGGAGCATCGGCAACGAGATCCGCGAAATGGAAAATCCTAAAGTGATTGAAGTAGCCAGGATGCTCGGCAATCATATTCGCAAACTGGAGCCAACACGACCGATCACAGCGGCCGTCAATAATTTAAGACCACAGAAAGATTCCTATTTTGCTACGCTGGACGTGTGCGGATATAATTATGCTGCAGGCGGTGATCACAAGCAGGAGAGCTTGTACACGCAGGATCACAACCGTGTGCCGGATCGCATTATGATGGGAACTGAATCTTATGCTCTTGAAGCTTTTGCTGCGTGGATGGGTGTGATCGATAATCCTTTTGTAATCGGAGATTTTGTATGGACAGCCTTCGATTATATTGGCGAAGCAAGTATTGGCTGGAAAGGTTACTGGCAGAAAAGCAACTTTTATCCCTGGAACCTCGCCTATTGTGGTGATATAGATATCTGCGGATGGAAGCGGGCGCAATCTTATTATCGTGCCGCAATTTGGAAAGAAAACCAGGTCTCTGTTTTTGTAAAACCGCCGAAACCTTCCTTTCCTCTAAACCCCGATAAACAATCCTGGAGCAAATGGGAGTGGCACGATGTACTGGCTGATTGGAATTGGCCGGGTTTTGAAAATAGACCATTGGAGGTATCGGTATATTCATCGTGCGATGAAGTTGAACTTTTTCTCAATGGCAAATCTTTAGGTAAAAAACAAACGAACCGCGACACAAGATTCACGGTGACGTGGAATGTCCCTTATCATCCCGGAAGTTTGAAAGTTGTTGGTTATTCAAACGGGAAAGATGTTGCTTCATCACAATTACAAACAGCCCGGCAGATCTCAAAAATTAAATTATCTGCAGACAGATCAACAATCAAAGCGGATGGACAAGATTTAAGTTATATCACCGTGGAATTAGAAGACGCAAACGGAGTTCGCAATCCCAAAGCAGAAAATTTGGTGAAGTTTACAGTACAAGGAGGAACGATCGTTGGCGTAGGAAATGCCAATCCTGTAAGTCTTGAAAGTTATCAACTACCTCAACGCAAGGCCTGGCAGGGAAGGTGTTTAGCAATTGTAAAATCGTCAGTAAAACCAGGAACGATTACGGTTACGGCTTCAGTTGATGGATTGCCATCATCAACACTGCTAATTACAGCAGCGCATAAATAAAATATTAGTGGATGTTTGCAATTAAAGCAATCATCAACGATCAATAACCGCATCGGAGTTTTTGATCGCGACTGGCATTTTATAAGAGATAGTATTGTTGGCACCGAACAACCGGGCTTTGATGATTCTAAGTCTGCGAAATGAAAATAGAACTAGTAACACGTCATTTTTCAAATTCGCGAAGCATCTCATCGAATTTCAACCAATAAATATCATCGAAACCATTTCCGGGGCTCAGCAACCCTTTTTTTAGCTGGGCTGCTGTCTGTTTTTTATTGAAAGGAGCTTTATAATTGGTCCTGCTTGAAGTAAAGAATAAATACTTTTTATCCCAACTTACAAATGGGCAATAATCGATGGCAGCACTATTAATATTTTTCCCCAGGTTGATGGCGGGTTGCCATGCTCCACTTTTCTTTACACTTATATATAAGTCGCCTCTGCCAAGATCATCACTTCTTCCGTAGCCCGAAAAGATGATGAATTGTTCATCGGGATCTACAAACGCATTGAATTCAAAATTTTTTGAGTTAATCGCCTCCGGAAGACTGACCGGCGGCAAATATTCTGCATTCCTCCATTCTGATACTACAATATCTTCTTTTCCTTTTCCTGATTCAAGCTGAGTCGTAAAATAAAGATTCCCATTTTTTGCAATTGAAGGATAGAATTCATCCTTTTCAGAATTCACCTGCGTACCCAGTGCAAAAGGACTTGACCAGCGCCCATTTTTCTTTTCAACATACCAAATATTATAATCACCTGCTGAGTCAAAAGAGTTCAAAGGACGATTGGATGAAAAGAACAATCGCTTGCCATCTATCGTAAAGGCCGGTTCAAGATCATTGTAAATACCACAAAATTCAGCCACTTCAGGCAGAGACCACCTCCCATTTACCCTTTGAACATGCATGATCATACTGACTAAATCTCTTTGTTGAATAGTATAAAAGATCTCATTGCCATCAGGAGATAACGCAAAATCGCGATTCGCAAAACCGTCGCTTATCAAACCGGGAGCGAACAGGGACGGTTTATCTGGCGGCGATGGCTGATTGTAATAATCATAATTTGCCTGGGTTTGCGAGCGTGCAGAGTTTAATTGTATTATTTGTGTGATCAAACAAACGGTAAGAAAATTTTTCATAAATAATATTATCCCTGTCTTGCTGAGCCCGAATAATTGAATGGCAGAAGGCGCTTTAGTTCTTTTAAAAAAACGATCTTCTCTTAGTAATGATAAGACAATTAATGATAGCTCATGTCATTCCATCTTAACTCATTTCCTAACTGGTGGATGTTTGTAGTTTTTCCGATCAACACGCATTCGATGCCGGCCATGTCAGCAAAATCCTGCAAATGTTCTGCGGTCAAATTCTGGCTATAACATGTGTGATGGGCGCCGCCCGAAAGTATCCAGGCTGCGCAACCCGTCTTCAAATCGGGGTAAGGCTTCCACAACACTCTGGCAACTGGTAACCTGGGAAGATCGTGTTTTGGAGCTACCGCCTCCACCTCATTTATCAACAAGCGGAACCGATTGCCGAGATCGATAACCGAAGCATTTATGGCTGGGCCACCAGCCACATTAAACACAAGACGAACAGGATCGGCTTTCCCCCCAATACCAAGGGGGTGCACCTCGCATGAAATATTTCCATCAGCAATGGATGTACAAATCTCCAACATATGTGCTCCCAATACCAGTTCGTTTCCAGGCTCGAAGTGATAAGTGTAATCTTCCATAAATGAATTTCCGCCTGGCAAACCAGTTGCCATTACTTTCATAGCTCTTACCAATGCCGCAGTTTTCCAGTCACCTTCCGCACCAAATCCATAACCATCGTTCATTAAACGTTGCACGGCAATTCCCGGCAATTGCACCAATCCGTGTAAGTCTTCAAATGTATCTGTGAAACCTTTAAAACTTCCCTGTGTTAAAAAATGACGTAAACCAATTTCAATTCGTGCAGCCTCCCGAAGCGGCGTATTTTGTGCACCATCTTTTTTTAAACTACTTGCTAATTCATATTCTTCTTCATACCGGGAACACAATTTCTTTATTTCAGCTTCGCTTACTTCATTGATTATTTTAGCAAGATCACCTACACCATGTGTATTCACTGAATAACCAAATTTCAATTCCGCTTCCACTTTATCGCCTTCGGTAACGGCTACTTGTCGCATATTATCACCAAAGCGGCAGTATTTGGCTTGCTGCCAATCATTCCATCCGCAAGCGGCACGAGTCCACGTATCTATGTTCCCTAAAACTTCCTCATCCTGCCAGTGACCTACGACTACTTTCCTGTTCATCCGCATGCGGCTCAGGATAAAACCGAATTCCCTGTCGCCATGGGCACTTTGATTGAGGTTCATAAAATCCATATCGATCTGATCCCACGGGATGTCACGATTGAACTGAGTGTGCAGCTGCAATAAGGGTTTATGTAAAATTTTCAATCCTCCTATCCACATTTTTGCTGGAGAAAAAGTATGCATCCATGCAATGATGCCAATACAATTTTTTGCTGCATTTGCTTCCTCGCACAGTTTGTAGATTTCTTCGGGTGATTTTACAGTCGGTTTAAAAGTTACCGTAACAAAAATTTGCTTTGCATGATTCAGTGAAAGAGCAATTTGTTGCGAATGTTCAGCAACTTTTTTAAGCGTTTCATCTCCATATAAATGTTGGCTGCCTGTAACAAACCATACCTCTCTGTCTTTTAAATTCTTCATATTGGTTAATTATGTTCCGCTATTTTGTATTAAGAAATGAGGATAATTCTTTTGCGGCTATAGCAAGAATCTTCCTTACTCAATATTTTTTGAAGTTTCAACAATCATCATTTCTCCGGCTAAAAGGCCTAATATTCTGTCAAAGCATGAGAAGTAATGTTTGGTTGGTTTTGCATTGCAATTTGCTGTTCAATGAAATTACCCAGATCACTGTATTGACTGTAGCGTTTAGCATAGATAGCCGTCTTTTGCGCATCAGGGAAATATTCGGCATCAAAACCCCGTCCCATGGCAACCATTGCATCTTCTACCTTTGAATAGACACCTGCAGCCGTAGCCGCAAACATGGCTGCACCAGCGGCACAAGTTTGTTCTGATTTGTGAATACGAAGGGGCTTATTGATAACATTAGCCATGGTCTGCATAATGAAAGGAGATTTTCTGGCAACGCCTCCGAGCCCTATCAAACCTTTTATTTGTATTCCCTCATCGGTAAAACGATCGACGATCTTTTTTGCACCAAAACATGTGGCTTCCACCAATGCCCTGAACATACGAGGAGCATCGGTACCAAGGGTTAGCCCGCTAAATCCTCCTTTTACCGACTGGTTCGCATCCGGAGTGCGCCGTCCATTCAACCAATCCATTGCCAGTTCGCTATTTTCGTTAACGGCCAACTGGGCTGCCTGTCTGCTTAATTCGGAAATAATTTTGTCTGTTGTTTCTTCAATCACACTCGCCGGTTGCTTCATTGCATTTTTCAAAGGCCACGCAAGGATATTTTTAAACCAGGCATAAGCATCTCCAAATGCAGACTGTCCGGCTTCCAACCCGATCATGCCAGGAATAATTGAGCCATCTACCTGACCGCAAATTCCTTTTACTAACTTTCCCTGCATGTCTTCAACAGGAGCTACAAGCATATCACACGTAGACGTACCCATTACTTTACTCAAATGATAGGGCTCGATTTGACCTCCTACTGCGCCCATGTGTGCATCGAAAGCGCCGACGCCGACAATTACATCAGTTGAGAGTCCTAATCGCTCTGCCCAATGCTGGCTTAGATTACCTGCGACTTTATCTGCTGTAAAGGTTCTTTTAAAAAGACGTTGCGTGAATCCTTCGAGCAGGGGATCTAACGAAGAGAAGAAATCATTGGGTGGCAGACCACCAAATTCGGCCGCCCACAAAGCTTTATGCCCCGCAGAACAAACACCGCGTTTTAATGATGCAACGTGTTTGCCATCTGTTAAAAGAAAGGGAATCCAATCACAATGTTCAACCCACGAGTAACAGGCTTTTCTTACATGCGCATCGTGGCGCAAAACATGTAACAATTT
>VBAQ01000378.1:2676-4621 GCA_005883765.1 Bacteroidota bacterium | reverse complement strand
GCAACGTATACATTATTTGCAGCATCAACTGCAAGACCAGCTGGATGCAAAAACTGTGCATTTGTTCCATTGCCGTCTGCGTATCCTCCAGAACTTCCAGCCAGGAGAACTACATGCCCAATCCATTCGTAAGTAAAAGTGTACGCAGTATCACTTTTACTATTTACTTTCACCTCCACCGGACCACTGCCGACCTTAGGCGGAACCGTTACAGTTAACGAACCAGCCGTAACGGCATTCACTGTAGTCGTGACTCCATTAATTTTTACTACATCCTCGCTGGGTAGCAAAGAAAAGCCATACCCGTTGATCGTCATTGTTTCTCCTCCTCTCGCCTTTGGAGTGAAGCTGGTAATAATTACGTCTTGTTGATCCTGGGTGATTGATATTGAAATCGGAGTAGCTGAAGAGTTTGTAGGACTCACCGTCACAATTGCTGTCCTGGGATTAGTCGTATTGTTCGAGGCAATGTCAAAGTGAACCGTGGTGTTCCCGGCTGTATCTGAAGTTTTGTCTGAAACCAGCCATGAGCTTGCCACTTGTGGAACAGAAATACTCCACGGTACATTTGACGTGATTAGTATTGAGTCTCTCTGACCCTGGGACTTCTCATTCAAAGAAAGTCTATCGACTACAATCAGTGGAGTAGACCCATTCTGCTGGACATGAATGGTGGTTGAATTTATACCCGTTGCACTAATGGTAAGATCGGCTACCCTGGCCGCTGTGTTAGGGTTTGGTGAAATAGTCAGATAAACTTTTGCATTAATAGTTCCTGACGACGGAGTAACAATACACCATGAGGAGTTACTGCTAATTGACCACGCGACATTGGACGTGATAAAAAACGAATCTCGACTCGCAACAGACGATAAGTTGAAACTAGCCTTATCAATATTGAGGGAAGGAGGAGCTTGTTGCTTGTCTTTACTACACTGTAAAAAAATTGATAAGGACAAAATCAATAAGCAAAATATCAGCCTTTTCATAAGTGGTTAGTTTTGTCTAATTCATTTCGTTCAAACGTTCAGCGGATCTTAACAAAAGTAATGTTCAAATTATATTATTGCAACAGCCCCTGCTCACCTTT
This sequence comes from Bacteroidota bacterium, assembly GCA_005883765.1. Lineage (GTDB taxonomy): Bacteria > Bacteroidota > Bacteroidia > Chitinophagales > Chitinophagaceae > VBAU01. The sequence goes on along the minus strand of VBAQ01000378.1, from coordinate 3,531 downwards.
TTGTCTCGCGAGGGTTACTTTGCAAATAGCCCATGCCCTTCGAGGAACTTCCAACAATGGAATCTACTTGGCTGGAAATTGTCCTAAAATTTCCTATTATATTTTCCATACATTTCTTTTTTAGAGTGATAAATGAGGACTTGGCATTTTCTTTCGGCGTCCAGACCAGCAACTCTTCCGGCGATGAGTCTCCCAAATGTATTTTCAAACAGTCAGACTATCGACGGGGACTTGTCGCCAGACGTGTGTCGTTGTCTATATGCGAGGCCAAAACTTCCTATCTTTCTCCTATGAAAAAATGTATTTCGTTGCTTGCCATCTTTACCGTGCTGACAGCCGGGGCACAACATTATGAAGCGAACTGGCAATCGCTCAACACACGGGGAATTCCGTCCTGGTTTAAAGAAGCCAAGTTTGGCATATTTATTCACTGGGGTGTATACGCAGTGCCATCATACGCGCCTGTTCTTGAAAACAGCGGATTGAGCTACGCGGAGTGGTATTGGTACAGGATCAATGAAGGAAATAAAGATTTCAGAACCTTTCACGACAAGAATTACGGAAGCAATTTTCAATATCCTCAATTTGAATCACAGTTCACAGCGAGCATGTTCGATCCGAATCAGTGGGCCGATATATTTAAGAGGTCGGGTGCAAAGTATGTTGTGCTAACATCTAAACATCATGAAGGGTATTGTTTGTGGAACAGCGCCGAGGCGGACCGCGACTGGGGACGCCCCTGGAACGCGGTGACAGGAACACCGCACCACGATTTGCTGGGTGATCTTACAAATGCTGTTCGGAGTGCCGGTCTGAAAATGGGTTATTACTATTCACTCTATGAATGGTTCAATT
>VBAQ01000378.1:0-2664 GCA_005883765.1 Bacteroidota bacterium | reverse complement strand
TGAACACATGATACCGCAGTTCAAGGATCTTGTTTCACGATATAAACCTTCTGTTATTTTCTCCGATGGCGAATGGGAACTCACGGATACGCAATGGCACAGCCCTGAACTGCTTGCATGGCTGTTCAATGATTCACCTGTTGCCAACGAGGTTGTGGTTGATGATCGCTGGGGCAGCAACACACGCGAAAAAAATAATGGATGCACCTATGCTACTTCAGAATATGGGAGCGGCATGAACGCCAATGTCGTTTGGGAGGAGAATCGCGGTATTGGTCACTCGTATGGATACAACCGTAACGAGAGCCTGGGTGATTATAAAAGTAGCCATGACCTCATCCTGATGCTTGTTGATGTTGTTTCAAGGGGCGGAAACCTGTTGCTCGATATTGGTCCCACTGCCGATGGCCGCATTCCTGTTATCATGCAGCAGCGCCTCATCGACATCGGCGACTGGCTTGCTACGAACGGCGACGCCATTTACAGCACGCAACCATGGAAACAATCGTATCGCAAAAAAGAGATAAGAGTTGCATGGCAGGCTACGATGTTGCACAGTTTGTGAAGCCAAAACAAAACGACGCATTCATCGAATATTTCTTCACCAGCAAAGGCAGCAACCTTTATTGTATTACTCCCATGTTTACCCAGGAGATTCGTATACGTAATCTGAAAATTGGACCAACCACCAAAGCAACTGTTCTCGGTAGCAACAAAACCTTCCTATGCAAGCAAAGCGGCAACGATTGTGTTATCGATCTTTCACACGCAAAGCCGGGCGAAATACGGCAAGAGTTGTTTGTGTTGAAGTTGACCGGGTTGTGAAATCAGTGCGTTGGAAATTGAAAATTTCCTTCGGCGATGAGTAGCCCAAATATATTTTTAAAATTGAAAATTTTTTACGCCATTGTTGGTCTTCGGCCGTGAACACTATCCATCTCGCAGAGTCCAGACCAACAACTCCTTCGGCGATGAGTAGCCCAAATGTATTTTCAAACAGTCAGACTATCGACGGGGACTTGCCGCCAGATGTGTGTCGTTCTCTATATTACGATGAGTCGGTGCCCATGGCTTAAAACAGGTGACCTCCCGACATCCAGATAGCCATCGGGACGGGACAAGTTGTGACTAACGATCTGCCTCGAAGAGGCGGTCAAGCTATAAGAATGTAACAATACATCAGAAGTCGCTACTTCGCCTAATAAGTAAAAGTTTTCAGTTCTATTTTCTGAGACAGCGCAGACGGACTTCCACTATAGAATGTCGAAAAGATTTTCAATCCCATTTTCGTACTATAGAATTCTTTCGAATAAGTCGGCAGTGATTGACAGTTTGAAGAGAAGTTGTTAAGAGTATAGCCGATTAATTTATCATAAACCTTGCCGCTATAGGTGTAAGTAGTATCCGTATTTCCAACTGTCGCGTTGAACTTAAGCAGGCAGGTAGAGGGAGGTATCGATAAGTAGTCACCCTGGTACATTTCACCGGTTGTGACAGGCTTCTTATAAAAAAGATTTTCCCGAAGCAGGTTTCTATCGTACTCATAATATCCAGAAGTTTTATTACCGAAGTAATAATTGTTGGACGTCACATAATATTTTGCTCCATTGATAGTGGTATCCTTCGCAATAGTAAACGTAATATCATCTTCATAGGAAATGGACCCGTTAGGTTGGTACCCAGTGTAATGATAGACCCATGTAGTTCCTATTTTGAAACTCGGGTTGTTTGGATCATACCCATTAGACGGAATCCCGGGATTTTTCTTACAAGCGCAGAAGCACGTCAACGAAAGGAGAAGAGTTTGGTAAATTTTCATAATTACCGTTTGAGATATAAAATTCGACTAAATTAAAAACAGAATAAATGATAAAAGTCAATCAATCTTTTTTTCGCCCCGCTCTCCGGGTGTTCCACCAGTAAAAAAAATTTAGAAGACTGGCTTGGGTACAGACCCTTTTTCTTTTTAAACGACCGGCGCACGTGGTTCCAGTAAACACAGGCGGAGCTATAAAGCCCTAACAGCCCTCATTTCAAAATTGCAATTATTTTTTTATTTTGTACGCTTATGTCGCGGCGACCAAATCATCCCCTGTATCTGAGAAATTTACTATTCCTTACCACCCTCCTTATCAATTTCTCCACCGCCAGGGGCAACAACATCATAACCACTGCAACAACCGATACCGTTATTCTTCCGCACACAATGCAACAAGGCATCCAGGGACGCGTCCTCCCCGCAACTAAACCGAACGCATTCAAAGCGGCACAGAATTCATCAAGAACCTTCTCCACCCACTCATCACCGCCCTGCAACAACACGACCTTCTTCATGCACATCCCCGCCCCCGCCGGCGAAAAAATAGAATTGAAGAAAATCCAAACCCTCGTCAACACCAATTTTCTTCTATCAGGCAACATTATTTTTCCCGACAATCATCATGAAGGGTTATTAGTCCGCATGAACAACGGCGGCTCCATCATCGACCAGCAAACCCTTCGCGTCGACAACCAACCCACGACGATCTGGGAAGCCAAGGCCCTTTCCAACGGCACCGTCCTCATTGCCGGGACCATTGACAATGGAACCAATACCATTTTCGCTGCGTTGCTGAACACAGACCTTTCTATAAATAACATAAGAAAAATTCCACTGGCTGAGAC
>VBAQ01000377.1:2409-2901 GCA_005883765.1 Bacteroidota bacterium | reverse complement strand
CAAATTGGTAAGGCTTTGATTGCGCACAAAATTATCAATGACCCGTACGATAATTGCTTTATCAGGCAGGGAATCAGCATAAAGTGTTTTGCTTTTTATTGTCAAATCCCACCATTGCCAGTTGCTATAAAAATCTGTTGGAAAATTTTTTAATGCCTTGTGATTTTGCTTGATCAATAAACCCATCGTACCTGGTTGATCAGGAAAGTGTACAGGACTCCAGAAAACCGGCACAAACTTTCCGGTAATACCTTTTAATGTATCTGGCGAAGGACATAACAAAACTTTACGTCCATCATCCGAAGCATTCAACGCTTCCCTTAAAGAACTTGTAACAATTACCTCTCCGCTTTCTTCTTTGAGAGAGGATGGATAAACCCAAATATTCCACTCGTTTTGATAATGAGTTCCTTTGATGGACAATTCTATGGTTAGCTTCCTTGCTGATGTTATTTGTCTCAAATCAAATTTCAATTCTCCAACTGCTAAACA
>VBAQ01000377.1:0-2315 GCA_005883765.1 Bacteroidota bacterium | reverse complement strand
CATTAATTGGTTTATAAAAATTCGCAAGTTCAGCTTCAGCAATAAAAGTTTCATTATTGGTATAAACAGCCTTGGGAAAGCGAATAAGAGGAGTAAGTTCACTGCAATACTGATGAAACTCTTTTGCCGTTACCAATCCCTTACTTTGCCAAAATGCATTAAGTAATCCAACCAAAGCAGTTCCCTGACCAGGAAAATCCTGTAACTCTAAAAGATGAAATCCATCGAAGCCTTTTGTCTTCAATGCTCTTTCTATTTCTTCCTTGTATAAATCAGAAGCAAACTTGCCGGACGCTTTCAGAAACGACGACGATAATGGCAGGAGTCCTTTTTTACGCAAATCATTTTTAACAGCAACAAAATTTAGCGGCCGAAGATTACCATTGTATTTCTTAATTTCTGTTAAGTCAGGATAAACGGAATACTGACCGATTTCATGTGAAATAACAGGAACATTAACTCCTTCAAGAGAAGCAGTATAGTCTTTACTAAATGATGGAGGTTCATCATTAAACACGCCTTGTCCTCTCACCCATCCTTTGTTTGTCCACTGCGTTACATAATAATCATCCTGAGGTTGTGGTGCTCCTGTAATTCCCTTTTGGAAAGTAAACGTGGTTGTGCTGTATAAATGGCGCTTGTCTTTTTGTTTTAATTCGGCAACAAGATTATTTAGTTTGTCGAAATCGCCTTCCAGCTCATTCCCCATACTGAAAAAACAAAAGGAGGGATGATTACCATACACCCTAAGTATTGCATCCGCTTCACGATGTAAAAAATTAAACGCAGCACTATCCTTGCCAACGTCCAGGTTCCAGTGTGGCAATTCAACCTGCATATAAAAACCAATTTCGTCAGCGGCTTCAAAAGCAACTTCGGGAGGACACCAACTGTGAAAACGAAATGTGTTTAAACCATAAGACTTAGCCGTTGAAAATAATTTTAGCCATTCGCTCTTTTGGATGGGAGGATAACCTTTCTTTGGAAAGATGATACATTCAAGATTGCCTCGTATGAATATGCGATCGCCATTCAAATACAAATCACCATCTTTAGTTTTTAAATCCCGTATGCCAAATTTTGATTTCAAAGTATCGATGCCATATTGGCTTTGCACGATTGTTACAAGCGTATATAATTTGGGTGTGAACTCACTCCATGTGGAAATCTGTTTTTGCAGCGGGATTGTGTATTTCAGAGAATCAACAGTTGTACTTGATAGGTAGGATGAATTGGTCAATCTTTTCCCAGTTGCATCAACCACGTAAGAAGTAAGCCTTACCTTTTTGTTTTCTTTATTGTCGATTGAAGTAGCAATTTGAAGTTGTTTGTTTTGCAGATCGGGAAAAACCTGTACATCTTGAATGGAGATCGTTGGCCTTGCCACAAGATTGATATAACCCAAAATACCATTCCATTTTATCTGCGTGTGATTGGTGTAGGAATGAGCCATTTCCTCGCTGCCCTTAGGATATCTCGAGGCATAAACATTAATACCCGGATAAATATTCGAATTATCTATGCAAATTGTTATCATTTGCTTTTTACCGGGAATGATATAATCTGTAAGATCAAATGAATGCGGCGTCACCAGGCTCTCCTGCGTTGTCGTTATTTGTTTTTTATCTATCCAAACAGAAGACTTCCAAATCACTCTTGCCAATACCAGCTCAATTTTTTTTGGGGCCCATGAAAGAGGCACTGTAAATGTTTTGGTATAGTAAGCTTTGCCGGTATACTGAACTTTTCTCATTAAATGAGCTAAAGTAGCCATGTTAAGTTCGGGTGTTAGTTTAACAGGATTGCCAACGCCTGCATCGTCCAACGTACCAGGAAGTGAAACAGCATATTTTTTATCGTTTGAATCCAGCGTAGCCTGCCATGTTCCATTCAATGATAATTGTTGTGCTCGTAGAACCATACGGCTTGAAAGGGCAATCAATAACATTAAACAAACCTTCATCATTGTGCATTAATAATTTTTGGGGACACACTTATCTTACTGCATTCATTTTATTTAGAACCTCTTTATAATGTTTGTTTGATACGCTTCTAAGTCTTTCTGCAGCCCATTCAGCTGTTACATCTCTTTGTGCATTCGCGAGCATTTCATAACCAACCATATATTTTTTAACCGTTGCACTTCTTAAGAGAGGTGGATAAAAATGCATGTGCCAATGCCACTCAGGATGATCACCATCATTAACCGCAGCCTGGTGCATCCCTGCCGAATACGGAAAGGAAATTTGAAAAAGGTTGTCGTAACGTGTGGTTAACTTTTTCAGCATATCAGCATAACCGTACTTTTCCTCTTC
>VBAQ01000148.1:12451-13333 GCA_005883765.1 Bacteroidota bacterium | reverse complement strand
CAATTGCCAATTGCCGATTGTCGATTGCCCATTGCTCTGCTGCAAGTATACCATAATTACAAAGTGATGGCAACTAAATTTTTACGAAAAAAGGATTTCCCAGACTGTATCAAAAGCGAACGGTTATTGTATCATAAACGAACGTCTTCGTAGATTGAACGGATTTAAATATCTGGAAATCACTAGGGTTTTAGATTGGCATATTCTTGCCTTCTTTAAATGCGTTGCAGTTTTGTGTTTAGAAGTTCAGAGTCGCTTGCCGGTTTTTTAACAATAAACTTCTCATCGGTGTTGGGCTCTGAACTTATCTTCCACCCCATTCAAAGCAGCAACGATCAATTAGTAAAAACAATAAATAATAAAACCACCGTGGATAGAATCCTCAAAAAAAAGAAATGGAGCAGGAAACGTATCTTAACCATAGCGGGTATTGCAGCGCTTGTTTTGTTAATTGCTGGCAGTTACTATTACACGTCAGGAAAAAGCAAATTAAATGTTGATGTTGAACGCCTCTCTATCAGCGAAGTAAAAAAAGGACCTTTCCAGGAAACAATTCCTGTTAACGGCGTTGTTCTTCCCCTTACAAGTATTTATCTCGATGCCGTTGAAGGAGGGCGAGTAGAGGATAAATATGTAGAAGATGGAGCCATTGTAAAGAAGGATCAACCGTTGCTTCGGCTTTCCAATACTGATATCGAATTAAGTCTCGTAAACCAGCAAACCTCGGTTTACAATCTTTTGACCCAGATGCAGATCGCACGTAATGCGGCCCAGCAAAACACGACATCCAAGCTAAACCAGATGACCGATGTCGAAAGCCAGCTAAAAGAAGCAGAACGTATTTATAGACTGGATAAAGATCTATATGCGCAAAAAGTGATC
>VBAQ01000148.1:0-12427 GCA_005883765.1 Bacteroidota bacterium | reverse complement strand
CCAGGAATTTAAGAAAGCAGAAAATGATTACAACTACTACCTGCAAAAGGAGAAATTAACGGAGCAATTGCTCAACCAGGATTCCGCTTCTACTGCCCAACAGGTTTCACAGGCAAAACAATCCTATCAAGGATCACAGACCGCATTGAATGTGATGCGCAAAAAAGTAGGCGACCTAATCGTGCGGGCTCCTATTGATGGCCAGCTTACTTCACTTGATGCAGAGATCGGGCAAAATAAAAATAAAGGCGAGCGCCTCGGCCAAATTGATGTGTTAAGCGGGTTTAAGGTGAGGGCGGATATTGATGAGCATTATATCTCAAGAATTATAACAGGCCTGTTCGGCATATTCACTTTTGCGAACAAAGATTACAAACTTGTTATTAAGAAAGTTTACACGCAGGTAACGAATTCACGCTTTCAGGTAGACATGGAGTTCGTGGGAGAAGTGCCAAAAGGGATCCGGCGCGGACAAACATTGCAAATTCGTTTGGCATTTAGCGATGAAGTGGAAGCAGTGCAAGTAGCAAAAGGAGGTTTTTATCAGCAAACCGGTGGCAACTGGATATTCAAAGTCAGTGACGACGGAAGAACGGCTTATAAGGTTGACATACAGCTTGGGCGCCAAAATCCTGACTATTATGAAGTGCTTAGCGGGTTAAAACCTGGTGACAAAGTCGTTACATCCAGCTATGAAAACTATGGAGACATGCAGGAATTAGTACTAAAAAAATAAACTAAGCTTTATGAAAAAGAAACTTGTATCTGTCGGTTTACTTATCGCTTGCATCAGTTTCTTTTCGTTTAAAGAAGTATGTAACGATAATGATGAGACATGCGTTAAACAGAAATTACAGGGAAAAGGTGTGTGCTGCGGCCAGCAAACAGATGATGAAGCATGGAAATTCTCACCCCTTTACAATTTTTTAAAAATTTAACCCGACAACATCACCTAAAACAAATACAATGATCAAGATCACAGACCTCGAAAAAATTTACAGGACGGAAGAAGTAGAAACTGTAGCCCTGAACAAGCTATCGCTCGAAGTAAAGGAAGGCGAGTTCGTAGCTATCATGGGTCCCTCCGGCTGCGGCAAATCCACTTTGCTGAATATTGTGGGTTTACTGGACGACCCGGATTCAGGCAGTTTCAAATTCAATGGAATCGAAGTAGCAAAATTTAACGAACGCAAAAGAGCAGATTTGCGCAAAAGAAATATCGGGTTTGTGTTTCAGAGCTTCAATCTTATCGATGAACTGACTGTTTTTGAAAACGTGGAGCTGCCCCTAATTTATACCGGAGTAAAATCTTCCGAGAGAAAAAAACGTGTTGAAGAAGTACTGGACAAGATGCAGATCATGCATCGTCGCAATCACTATCCTCAACAGCTCTCTGGTGGTCAGCAGCAGCGTGTAGCTGTGGCGAGAGCCGTTGTCAACAGGCCAAAATTAATTCTTGCTGATGAGCCCACGGGTAACCTGGATTCTCATAATGGAAACGAGGTGATGCAATTACTAACAGATTTGAATGAGCAGGGAACTACCATTGTTATGGTTACGCACAGTGAGCATGATGCACGCTACAGTCACCGGATTGTTCGTATGCTGGATGGACAAACCGTGCTGGAAAATATTATGGTGTAAAGCCCCCTGTCTGCCTTGCCGAGGGTCCAATGGACTCCTTTGTAGCACCCTTTGGGAAAAGGGGGAACTTGGATCGGACATACGTAAATTAATTTATAATAGCTCTTTAAACGAAGGTTGATGATGATGTAGCCAGCAGTTGAATATCTATTAGGCTCCTGTTGCGTCGCACACTTCAACTCAAAATCTTTTATCATCAGGATTTGATAATATAAACTCTCTTCAACTATTGGAGTGTTTCATAACACCCCTTTAGGGGATGGGGGCAAACTCCCCTTTAGGGGATGGGGGTATAGCCATGATACGAAACTATTTGAAGATCGCTTTTCGAAATCTCGCAAAGTACAAGTTCATTTCTTTTGTCAACCTCTTTGGTCTTACCGTTGGTTTGACCTGTTGCTTGTTGATTACAACATATATCCTCAATGAATTGAGTTATGACCGGTATAACAAAAATGCTGAAAACATTTACCGTGTTACCAGGGATTTCAACAACGAAGATGGCGTTGTATCACTGCGGCTAAGTACCATTTCGCCGCCCTTTGGTTACTACTTGCCAAATGATTTCCCGGATATTCAAAAAATGACGAGACTCCTTGACAATGGCATTACACCATTACGGTATAAAGACAAGCTGATCAATGAACAAAATGTTTTTTTTGCTGATGAAAATTTATTTGATGTTTTTACTGTAAAAGTATTGAAGGGAAATCCAAAGAATGCGTTGTCGGGTCCTTTTTCCGTGATGCTCACGGAAGAAACTGCAAAAAAATATTTTGGTGATGAGGACCCGATCAATAAAGTTATGAGGGCAAACAACCAGTTCGATGTAAAAGTGACGGGCATCTATAAATCTTTTCCGGCGAACTCACACATACACCCTGGCATGCTGATATCCTTTAATACACTAAAGGATTCTGCAGTGTATGGAGAAAGAAACCTCGAAACCAATTGGGGCAATAATTCCTTCTTTACTTATTTGCTGCTGCCGCCTCATTACAATACCAAAAGAATGTTGGCACAGTTTCCGGCATTTATTGACAAACGCATGTATAACCAGGAGTATGTTGGAAAGCGAGCTTCAAAATATACGAAACTGGGCCTGCAAAAATTAGCGGACATACATCTTTATTCTCACACGGATTATGAAGCCGAACCAAATGGCGACATAAAAAGAGTTTACATTTTCTCAGCGATCGCATTATTCATCCTGCTGATTGCTTGCATCAATTACATGAATCTTTCCACTGCCCGTTCTGCTTTGCGGTCGAGAGAGATAGGGATTCGGAAAGTGGTTGGTGCACGTAAAAAAGAATTGATATTTCAATTTCTTGCAGAGAGCGTACTGCTATCATGGGTAGCCATTGGCCTGGCCATTGGCTGTCTTTATCTTTGTTTGCCATGGTTAAATAAGATCTCAGGCCAGGAACTTTCTACTTCTATTTTAATTAAATGGCAGATTCTTGTTCCTCTATTTTTTACTCCATTCCTGGTTGGAATTTTGTCAGGTATTTATCCTGCACTATTCATGTCGTCTTTTCAACCTGTAAAAACTCTAAAGGGATTATTCAGGGTGGGTGGTAGCAATATCTCATTCAGAAAAGTGTTGGTCGTAACGCAGTTTTCCATCTCTATTATTCTCATCATAACCACCGCCATTGTATTTCAGCAACTGCATTATATCCAACAAAAATCACTTGGTTTCGACAAGGAACATATCGTTGTAATTCCGTACAACAACGCTCTGAAAGATAAATATGAAACATTCAGAACTGAGCTCCTGGCCAATTCTAATTTTAAGAACTCCACGAGAACGTCACGCATACCCACCGGTAGATATGACATGGGTGCGTATACGCTATCCGGCGACTCCATGAAAGCCACAAACACTGATATAAAGTTTGTATCAGTTGATTATGATTTCGTTCCTACTTATGGCATTCAAATGGCCGCAGGAAGAAATTTTTCAAGAGAGTATGGTACCGATACAGCAAGTTTTGTTTTAAATGAATCAGCCGTAAAAGCCATTGGGTGGAAGACAAAGGATGCCGTGGGAAAAGATTTCAAGTATGGAAACACAAAGGGCCACGTGATCGGCGTAATCAAAGATTTTCATTTTGAAAGCATGCACCAGTCGATCGTGCCGCTTGTGCTTGTGATGTTTCCGCCATCTTTGAATTATTATAACAATTTATCGATAAAGTTTTCAGGCAATAATATTCCCGCCTCATTATCACATCTCGAAAGCACATGGAAAAAAATACTTCCTGAAATACCTTATCAATATACTTTTCTCGATGAAAACTTCGATAAGCTATACCAGGCAGAGCAAAGACAGGCGAATATCTTTACCATTTTTGCCTGCATAGCCATATTCATTGCATGTCTTGGTTTATTTGGACTTTCAGCTTTTGCCATTAGCCAGCGGATAAAAGAAATTGGAATAAGAAAAGTCCTGGGAGCCAGCGTCAGTACGATCGTTGCGCTTCTTTCAACAGATTTTCTAAAACTGGTCGTCATTTCCGCCATCATCGCTTTTCCCGTTGCCTGGTATTTTATGAGAAACTGGTTGCAAGATTTTGCCTATCGCATCAAAATGCCGTGGTGGATATTTATTGCAGCCGGAATTACCGCTGCATTCATTGCATTGATCACCATAAGTTTTCAAGCCATCAAAGCTGCCATCGCCAATCCTGTTAAGTCTTTACGAACAGAGTGAGTAAAGATTTAATCCCGACGGCTTCGGTCGGGATGAAAAGCCTGAGAACAAATAAGATTGTGAATTGGCTATTGACAATAGGCATTGACAAGCCAGAAATATTGACAATTCACCACGTGCCTACCGGCAGGCAGGTTCACAATTGACAAATAAAGAGAACTCATGATTAAAAACTATTTCAAGATCGCATGGAGAAATTTGTTTAGGAACAAAGGTTTTTCATTGACCAATTTACTCGGATTAACGATCGGCATCACTTGCACCATTTTGATTTTTTTATGGGTGCAGGATGAGCGGACCTATGATAAATTTCACGCCAGCTATAGTAGTATTTACAAGGTGATGGCCAACCGTGATTTTAATAACCAGGTCTTTACCGATGAAAACATGGTCTTGCCCCTCGCCTCAACCCTGCAGGAAAAACTTCCTCAAATAAAAAATGCGGTTGTCACTACGCATAGGCAACCACACATCCTTGCCCGTGGAGATGACCAGCTAAAGAAATGGGGTTACAGTGTGAGTGAACATTTTTTTGACATGTTCTCCTGGAAGTTTGTTCAAGGCAAAGCGTCCACAGCAATCACCGATCCATCATCGATTGTGCTTACAAGGTCGGCAGCAAAAGCCTTCTTTGGAAATGAAGATCCCATCAATAAAGTTTTGAGAATAGATAATGATCGTGACGCTAAGGTGACTGCTATAGTTGAGGATGCTCCGGGCAATTCAAGTTTCCAGTTTGATTATCTCACACCATTCAATCCATCCAATGAAAATTATAAGCAATCAATGGTCAACTGGCAAAACTCCTCCTGGACCGTGTTTCTGCAAGTGGGCCCGGGCACAAATATGAGGGTCCTGGAAAAAAATATCAATGATATAAAAAAACAACGCGATCCTGATGACAAAAAGATAAGTACCTATTTCACGTTCCCGATGAGTAAGTGGAGGCTCTACAGTGACTTTAAAGATGGAAGAAATACCGGGGGCATGATAGAGTATGTAACCCTCTTCACCATTATTGCTATAATCATTTTGCTGATAGCCTGTGTTAATTTCATGAACCTCTCCACCGCACGTTCAGAAAAAAGAGCAAAGGAAGTTGGGGTAAGAAAAACATTGGGCTCTGGCAAAAAGCAACTCATACTTCAATTCTTTTTTGAATCAACGATCCTGGCATTGGTTGCTTTTATTCTCTCCATTGGCGCGGTTTATCTGCTTTTGCCTTCTTTCGATGCTCTTGTCGATAAACATTTGTCCCTGCCTGTTGCTCAACCTGTTTTTTGGTTGGGTGGATTGGCAATTATTATCTGTACAGGCGTTGTAGCCGGTAGTTACCCTGCGCTCTATCTCTCATCATTCAATCCGATAAAAGTTTTAAAAGGGACTTTTCTTGCAGGAAAAAGCGCCGCCATACCCAGGCGCATTTTAGTAGTCGCACAGTTTGCAACTTCTATCTTACTCATTTCAGCAACGATCATCATCTACCAGCAAATACAGCATATCAAGAATCGCAACATAGGTTATGATCCAAACAATCTGATCATGATACCGGCAACATCGGATACACAAAAAAACTTTACTGTAATAAAACAGGAATTGTTGAATTCGGGGCTGATCAGCGCCGTAACAAGAACCATGTCGCCCATCACGGATATATGGTGGAAGTCTCCCGGTCCTGATTACGAGGGCAAGCCTGCTAATCAAAGTATCATTTTTGCCGGTGAGAGCACTGACATTGATTTTTCGAAAACACTTGGCATAAAAATTTTACAGGGAAGAGATTTTTCAGGATTGCCTTCAGACTCAACGGCCATGTTGCTGAACAAAGCTGCAGTAGACGCGATGGGTTTAAAAAATCCTGTGGGCATGCAAATGAGAAATGGCAAATATTCTCATACGGTGATAGGTGTAACCGACAATGTGATCATGGAGTCACCGTTTAAACCTGTGGACCCGATGATGATTTACTTCGATCCGTACGGCGCAAATTCAATCAGCATCAGATTAAATAATTCTGTGCGACCACAAAAAGCATTAAGCTCTATCGAGAACGTGTTTAAGAAATACAATCCTGCTTACCCTTTCGAATACCAGTTTGTTGACCAGGAATTCGGAAAAAAATTTTTGACAGAGGAACTCATCAGCAAGATCACAAACATTTTTGCAGGGCTTGCGATTTTCATTTGTTGCATTGGTCTTGCGGGATTAGCATCCTTCACCATTGAAAAACGCATCAGGGAGATAGGAATCCGCAAAGTATTGGGCGCAACTATTCAACAGTTATTGCTCCTCATTTCAAAGGAATTTTTGAAGCTGGTATTGATCGCCTTTGTTATTGCTGTTCCTATAACCTGGTGGTTTATGAACAACTGGCTGGATAAATACACCTATCGTATTCAAATCAGTATTTGGCTATTTGCTGCAGTAGGAATCCTGATCATGCTGTTGACACTCGTTGTAGTAAGCCTGAATACGATGAGGGCGGCGGTGGCAAACCCTGTGAAAAGTTTAAGAACGGAATAGAACTGTGAATGGCAATGCGAAATTGGCAATGTGCAAACCCGCCTTATTCACAATTCACCATTGACAATTGACAAAAAAATTATGATCAGAAACTTTTTCAAAATTGCATTGCGGAATCTTTTAAGGAACAAAGCCTTTTCCTTCATTAATATATCTGGCTTAGCCATTGGTATGGCGGCCACGACTCTCATCATTTTATGGATCCAAAATGAAGTTAGCTACGACCAGTTTCATGAAAAAAAAGACCGCATTTATGAAGCATGGAACAGAGCCGTTTTCAGTGGTAAGCTGCAGTGCTGGAATACGACTCCTAAGATCCTGGCCCGCACGACAGAAAAAGATGTCCCTGAAGTTGAACGTGCAGTTCGGGTGAACTGGCCGAGCAATTTTCTATTTTCCGTTGGTGAAAAGAGATTAACAGTAACCGGAAATATCGTCGACACCGGTTTTCTCCAGGTCTTCAGTTTCCCTTTATTGAAAGGAGATCCGAAAACTGCCTTAAACAATGGATCCCCGATCCTTCTCACAGAAACGTTGGCGAAAAAACTTTTCGCTGATGACAATGCTATGGGTAAAGTGATTAAGATCGACAACAAAGATAATTTCACGGTGACTGGCATTCTTAAAGATCTGCCTAATAACACGAGATTCAAATTTGAATATTTACTTCCCTGGCAATATTTGAGTAAAAGAGGCGAAGATGATAGCACCTGGGGCAACAATTCCACCCGCACGTATGTATTGCTGAAACAAAACGCTTCATTCGCATCTGCCAATTCAAAAATAAAAGGAACTAAAGTAAAATACGACAAGGATGAAGATCCAAAATGGGAAATGTTCTTATATCCCATTAGCCGCTGGCGCTTGTACTCAAATTTTACAAATGGTAAAGAAGATGGTGGACTAATTGAATTTGTAAGGCTCTTCGCGATCATCGCGGCGTTCATTCTTCTCATCGCCTGTATCAATTTTATGAACCTGACTACGGCGCGCAGCGAAAAAAGAGCGAAAGAAGTTGGAATTCGCAAATGTGTCGGTGCACAAAAACGATCCCTGGTTGTCCAGTTTATCGGCGAATCGATCTTGCTGGCCTTTATTGGCGGCTTGATTGCCATTTTCATTTTGTACATATCCCTGCCGCCTTTTGGAGAGCTTACCGATAAGAAACTTTTTATTGATTACGCCAATCCAATTTTTTGGCTGCTTGGATTAGGATTCATCATATTGACGGGGGTCATTGCGGGCAGTTATCCTGCATTCTTTTTGTCTTCGTTCAATCCATCAACAGTCTTAAAGGGGACTTTCAAGGCGGCAAACGCATTGATCACTCCACGAAAATTATTGGTTGTTCTGCAGTTCACTTTCGCGATCATTCTCATTATATGCACCAGCATCGTCAAACAACAGATCGACCATGCTCAAGGCCGCCAAACGGGTTATGCAAAAGACAATTTGGTTTATCATCACCTGACCGGCGACCTCGAAAAAAATTACCAGCTTGTTAAAAATGAGCTCTTGTCATCCGGCGTTGCAAAAGCTGTTACCAAAACGGGTTCGCCACTTACCCAGGGATGGAGTGATAGCTGGGGATTTGAATGGCAGGGTAAGGATCCAAATGATAAAACCGATTTCGACAGGTTTTGTGCAGATGAGAACCTGGGCAATACGGCCGGTCTCACTTTTGTAAAAGGTCGTGACTTTGACCTGAAAAGTTTTCCTACCGATTCTTCAGGAGTTATACTGAATGAAAGTGCCGCCAAGGCAATGAATTTGAAAGATCCCATTGGGCAGATCGTAAAAGACGATCACGTAGAGTATCATGTTGTGGGCATTATTAAAGATTTCATTCTTCAGTCTCCCTATTATCCAACTAAACCGATGATCATTGAAGGTGCAAAGGCAAATTGGTTCAACATAATCCATTTTAAATTGAATGGCGCTAATTCAACCGCTGATAATCTGAAAAAAGCAGAGGCGATCTTTAAAAAATATAATCCTCAATATCCTTTTGAATACAATTTTGTCGACGAGGAATATGCTCAAAAATTCAAATCTGAAAAAAGAACAGGAACTCTGGCGGCTCTGTTTGCGGCTCTCACCATATTTATATCATGCCTGGGATTGTTTGGTCTTGCCACTTATATGGCGGAGAATCGTGTTAAGGAAATTGGTGTTCGTAAGGCCTTAGGCGCTTCGGTTACTGGCATCACGGCGCTACTTTCAAAAGATTTTCTGAAACTGGTAATGATATCATTTCTAGTTGCATGCCCCATCGCATGGTGGATGATGCATGAATGGTTACAAAAATATCCTTACCGTGTTTCAATACAATGGTCAGTATTTGTTTTTGCCGGCTGTTTATCGTTTTTGATCTCATTGTTTACAGTAAGTTATCAATCCATAAAGGCCGCCATCGTGAGCCCTGTGAAAAGTTTAAGAACGGAATAAATATCGACGAATGATGATAGCCAACGGTGCTATTAAAATGAAATGCCATGATAAAAAATTATTTCAAAACGGCATGGAGAAATTTATGGAAGAATAAGACATTTTCTCTGATCAACATCGCCGGCCTTGCAATCGGCATGGCAGCCTGCCTGCTGATACTTCAATACGTCAGCTTCAAATTGAGCTTTGACCAGTTCAATAAAAACGCGGCAGATCTCTATCGCGTCTATAATGACCGTTATCAAAACGGTAAGTTGATACAACATGGAACCATCACCTACTCAGCAATTGGCAAAGCGATGCAAGACGATTACCCGGAGGTGATCAACCATGCACGTGTGGAACCCTTCGGAACGGTAATCATCATTAATAACGAAAAAAAAATTGGCGAGCAGGAAGTGCTGGCTGTTGATAACTCTTTTCTTACCATGTTCACATATCCATTGATCGCTGGAGATGTGAACTCGGCTTTAAAAGACCCTTACACATTGATCCTTTCTCAGCGTTCGGCTGAGAAGATTTTCGATGTGAAAGATGGTAATTTTTCTAAGGTGGTTGGCAGAAGCGTTCTGATGGGAACGGATTCCATACCATACAAAGTGACCGGTGTTTGTAAAAACGTTCCGGAGAATTCGCATTTGCAGTTCGACATCCTTGCAGCATACTCCACGTTATATGCCGGGAATAACTCCAACCCTTACAAAGAGGCCGATTATGATTTTACTGATTCTGATTTTTGGCACTACATTCAATTAAAGCATGGAACTGATTATAAAAAGTTGCAGGCAAAATTTCCAGCATTCAGCCAGCGGCACTTCCAGGGAACGAAAGTGTCCGGAACCGATGAGAAATTCTATTTACAACCTCTCTCAAAAGCGCATCTCTATTCCGATTTTGAGTATGAGATCGGCAGAACGGGAAGCGCCACAACCGTTTGGGGGCTTTTGATCATTGCTGCACTTATTATCGTTATCGCCTGGGTGAATTATATCAACCTGGCTACGGCAAAATCAATGGAACGGGCAAAGGAGGTTGGCGTTAGAAAAGTATCCGGTGCAACAAAACAGCAGCTGATACGACAGTTTCTGTCGGAATCGTTTATGATCAACGTAATTGCGCTGGTCCTTGCCTTACTGATGGTGACCCTTGTTCGGAGAGGCTTCAACAACATGATCAAATATGACTTGTCACTATCTTATTTATTTCAAAAAGGGCTTAGCGGCTATAACATTACCATTGCACTGATCGCGTTGATCATAACCGGAATTTTAGTATCTGGATTTTATCCCGCATTTGTACTTTCTTCATTCAAACCTATACTTGTTCTCAAGGGAAAATATACAACATCAACCAAAGGAATCATTTTACGAAAGGCACTGGTAGTCGGCCAATTTGCTATCACAGTCGCATTGATCATCGGTTCCTTTGTGGTGTACAGGCAAATCAGGTTTGTCAACGCACAAGATCTTGGAATGAACATTTCTCAAATGCTCATTATTCGGCCACCCGAACTTACCAATTGGGACTCGACATTTATTAATCGGGAAAACACTTTTACAGAAGAGCTGAAAAAAATACCACACGTGCAAGGAGCAGCTACCTCGTGGAATCTTCCTGGTGGTGAAACGGGAAGAAGTTTTAACGTCCGCAGGGTCGATCAGGATTCTACTGTTCGCTTCACCATGCGGCACTCGGGGATAAGCGTCGGTTACCTCGGTTTGTATAAAATAAAACTTCTGGCAGGCAGAGATTATACTTATACTGACTTCAATCCGAATTTTGGCAACCTGCACAATATTATTTTAAATGAAAGCGCAATAAAACTTTTGGGATTCAAGTCGCCGCAGGATGCAATTGGAAAAACAATAATCAGGTGGGTAAAAAAATGGGAAATAATTGGGGTGATTAATGACTATCATCAAAAGTCTCTAAGGTACCCGGTGGAACCGACTATGCTTTTTCCGGCATACAGTACCAATAGCCCCATCTCGGTTAAAGTGCAACCCAAAGACCTTCCCGCGACGATTTCTCAAATAAAAAAGAAGTACGACGCTTTTTTCCCGGGAAATCTGTTCGATTATTCTTTTCTAGACGACCGATTCAACGCACAGTATGCTAACGATCGACTCTTTGGAAAAGTGTTCGCCATTTTTTCAGGTTTCGCCATTTTCATCGCTTGCCTCGGACTACTTGGCCTATCGCTTTTTGCAACCGCTCAGCGTACAAAGGAAATTGGTGTCAGGAAAGTACTTGGAGCTTCCGTGACAAATATAGTTGCACTTCTCTCAAAAGATTTTATCAAGCTTGTTGTCATAGCGTTTCTGATTGCTTCACCCGTTGCGTGGTACATTATGCATAACTGGCTGCAGGATTTTGCGTATAGGATC
This sequence comes from Bacteroidota bacterium, assembly GCA_005883765.1. Classification (GTDB taxonomy): domain Bacteria; phylum Bacteroidota; class Bacteroidia; order Chitinophagales; family Chitinophagaceae; genus VBAU01. Next base: position 706 of record VBAQ01000148.1, on the reverse strand, counting down.
AACATCAGTTGGTGGATATTTTTTGGAGCAGGGTTGCTTGCTGTTTTGATTGCATTGTTCACGATCAGTTTCCAGGCAATCAGAGCTGCGGTAGCCAACCCTGTGAAAAGCTTGAGAACTGAATAAAATGGTGAATGGTGATCCCGATAGCTATCGGGAGTGAGTTATGAATCAGAAAATAATATTTATTTAACCTTGCTCCGCCTGAGGCGGAGGAATAAGAAGGGGGCTTCATGCTGAAAAACTATTTGAAAACAGCGATCCGGAATCTGTGGCGTTACAAAGGTTTCGCTTTCATCAATATTTTAAGTCTTACTATTGGCATCATCGGTTGTCTAGTTATTGCCTTATATGTTTGGGATGAAAAAAAATATGACAAGTTCGTTCCGGGAGAAGAAAATATCTATCGTGTTTACGAACAAAGAAATGATAACAATGTAATTAGCTACGCCGCTTGTGTGCCGCCGGCATTTGCTACCTTTTTAAAACGTGAATATCCTGAAGTTAATATCAGTGCCAGGATACTTATGTCGAACGATAAGTTCTTAATGGAAAATGGAAACAAAAAAGGTTATGAAGAAAAAGGACGGTTGGTGGATTCGACATTCTTCCAGATTTTCCCTGTGCGATTCATCAGTGGAGATGCGACCACCGCGCTTAGAGATTCAGGCTCGATCGTTATCTCGGAAGACCTGGCCAAACGTTA
>VBAQ01000147.1:1674-17827 GCA_005883765.1 Bacteroidota bacterium | reverse complement strand
GATGGGAAAAATTGAGGAAGCTCGCGTGAATATCGTGGGGATGGCGACTAGCACTAATGGAATCAAAGCAGCAGCCCAATAAAAATAACTACAGTGATCTTCTTCGCTACTCGGCCCTGGGCACACAAATATTTGTAGCTCTGGGCCTGGCCGTTTTCATTGGACTAAAAGTCGATAAATGGTTGAAAATTTCCGCACCTTTGCTGGTATTGATTTTGCCAATTGTGGTGCTGGCTGGCATTATTTACAAAATTGTAAAAGAAACTTCGAAACAGAAGAATGGCAATGCGAAGAAATAACAGGACTCCTTTATTTCGCGTAATTTTTTTCTTTCTTATCCTCAATACTTTTTTCCTAACGGCCAGGGTGTTTTTAGAGCGGAATGGCTTTGACCAGTCGGTATTGATCGTCGGCAACCTCATTATTTTTCTTGCTACTTTTCTCTCATTCCTGTTTGCAAAACGAGGCTTGATGTCTGAAAATCATCACGCTTTTGTCCGAAGTGTTTATTTGAGCATTATGGTAAAACTCTTTGTCTGCGTCATTGCAGCGCTGGTCTACATTTTTATGTTCAGAAAAAATTTGAACAAACCCGCGCTGTTTACGTGCATGGGTTTATACTTCGTTTATACCTTGATTGAAGTATCCGTTCTTACAAAGATGTTGAAGGAAAAGAAAAATGCCTAAGAGAGAAGCACCCATTGATCATTTGCAAAAATTTCTTCCCGCCGGTACTTATGACGCTGTGTTGGAGTATCTCCAATTTTATAAAGTACACCTCACCGTAGCCAGGGAACGAAAAAGTATTTTAGGAGACTACCGTCACCGCACACATTTTGCAAATCACCGCATCAGCGTCAACGGCAACCTCAATAAATTTTCTTTCTTGATTACCCTGCTGCATGAGCTGGCTCACCTGCTAACCTTTGAGCGATTCGGGAACACAGTTTTGTCGCATGGAAAAGAATGGAAAATTATTTATGGAAAGTTGCTGGACCAGTTTATTCAGAATAAAATTTTTCCTGGTGACATTCAACAAGAGTTATTGTCATCTTTAAAAAATCCCGCTGCTACCAGTTGCGCAGAGGACGGACTGATAAGGGTGCTGAGGAAATACGACGATACAAAAAGCCATAACCGGCTGGTTGAAGAAATTCCGGAAAATGGAATTTTTCGTTGTAATGATGGAAGAGTATTTAAGAAGGGAATGAAGATGAGAAAACGCTTTCAGTGCATAGAAGTAAAAACAGGAAAAGTTTATTTATTTAGCCCGGTCTATGAAATAGAGATACTCTGAATTAAAGTGCATTTGCGAAAGATTTTTTAGCTGAATTTCTTTTGAGGTCCCTGGAAAAGATTTTTTCAATCAATATGAGTTTCGTCAGGTAAACACTGTCTTTTGACCGACCGGCGTCAACTTAATTTTTGTAGTTCTACCTCGTAATAATACGAAACTTGAAACGTAAGCCAGTAAAGGATTCTATGGAATTTACTATCGATAAGTGCATCCGCTTACAAGCATTTGAAATTACCAGTTAGCGTTACAAAAATGTCCCCGGAATATTTTGTCCGGGCGTTTTTCTGTTACATATTTGTCTCACCAAACAACGAACCTTGATCTTAAGAAAAGAGAAATAACCGATCCTTTGAAAAACAAAATGAATCCTGTGAAAACTAGAAATCAATCCTGTGAAAAACAAAAAATCGATCCTAAGAAAAACCTGCCGATAACTATCGGTAAACGTCCAATGTCCAAAAGAACCGTCAAGATCCAATCCTTGTGAACCCAACAGGCGTCCATGTCCTAATGTAAACAAACTGATTACCATCTTCAACGCCTGAACAAAAGTTCCTCCCGCTGATAGCGGGAGGATTTTTTTTGAAATGAACTCTCAATGATACTGATGGTGATGTAGTGGGATTCTCCAATACGAAAACTGGCCATCGAAATCTGAAATCATCAACCTAAAATCCAAAATCTTATGCCACCGCTTTCTTTACCAATTCGGCAGCTTCGCTCAGTAAAATCGCGGATTGGACCTTCAGGCCGCTTTCATCAATTAATTTTTTTGCTTCTTCTGCGTTTGTACCCTGCAAACGCACAATGATGGGAATACTTATGTTGCCTAAATTATTGTAAGCATCGATCACGCCCTGTGCTACACGGTCGCAGCGAACAATGCCGCCAAAAATGTTGATGAGTATGGCCTTTACATTTGCGTCCTTTAAAATGATCTTGAACCCCGCTTCCACGGTTTGAGCATTGGCAGTTCCCCCTACGTCCAAAAAATTCGCGGGCTCCCCACCGCTCAACTTGATCATGTCCATCGTTGCCATGGCGAGCCCCGCCCCGTTCACCATGCAACCAACATTACCGTCAAGCTTGACAAAATTTAAATTGTATTGGCCAGCCTCTACCTCGGTGGGATCCTCTTCCGTTACGTCACGCATGGCAGAAAGATCCGCATGACGCATCAATGCATTTTCATCCAGGTTCATTTTACAATCGACGGCAACGATCCTATCATCGGCTGCCTTGAACAGCGGGTTTATTTCCAGCATCGAACAATCCAAGCCCAGGTAAGCATTGTATAGATTGGTGACAAACTTCACGCAGTTTTTAAAGGCATTCCCTGTCAAACCCAGGTTGAAAGCGATCTTTCTCGCCTGGAAAGCTTGTAGTCCGTCGGACGGATGCACCCATTCCTTGAAAATCTTTTCCGGAGTATTATGTGCCACATCTTCAATATTGACTCCTCCTTCTGTACTATACATGATCACATTTTGTCCCCTGGCTCTGTCAAGTAAAATAGATAAATAAAATTCCTTTCTGTCGCTCGACCCTTCATAATACATATCCTGGGCAACAAAGACTTTGTGCACGACTCTCCCCGCGGCACCTGTCTGCACGGTTACGAGAGTGCCTCCCAGGATCTTTTTCGCGTAGTCACTGATCTCTTCCAGGCTCTTGGCAACTTTTACACCATTGACGCCGGTCTCTTTAATTTTCCCTTTCCCGCGACCCCCTGCATGTATCTGCGCTTTTATTACGGCAAAGCTGCTCCCGAATTGTGTCTTGATCTGGCGATAGGCTTCCTCCACTTCGTGAACGCTGCCGCAGGCAAATCCTTCCTGCACCGGCACGTTGTACTTTTTCAGTAACTCTTTTGCCTGGTATTCATGCAAATTCATCTAAAAAAATTTTTGGTGAAGATAGATCATTAGACGATAGATTTCTTGCGACGAGCTTCACTACTTCGGCCAAGCTTTTCTTGTGTCATGCCGACGCTTGCAGTCGGCATCCCGATCAGAGACGATAAATGTCTCGATTCCGACCGAAGCGTCGGAACATTTATCGCCGGCACTCCCTCATCGTTCCGGGTTCTATTAGCTTTTTTATCTTTCAGTATGAACCGCCTTTTCTTATTCCTTGCTTCCCCTTTCTTTCTTTCCTGCACGGCAACAAAAAAAATGAATTGGCCTGAAAACAGATCGAGTATAACAGGTAATGAATTTTATCACCAGGCCTTTGCTATGAAATGGAAAGAAAGAGATTCTTTTGCTGTTAAGGAAATTCTCGGCGGCAATGTTCCTGCCTTTCTTAGGAACCTTGTTGCCATAGATGTTTCCACAACAGATTCCGCGACCGACAAAATAATACGAGCAGTTTACTATGTTGCCCCAGACTATTTAAGCATTGGCAATAATCGTGATTGGGCCCGTATCAACATCACACCACTGGCTGCACAAAAGATTGCTGACAGTTTCAATTGCTTTTTACCTACAAAGAAAATGGTCGATGACATTTACAAGGCTGCGAAAGTAAAGCTAGAACCTGTTCCTATGTACGCTTTTCGGGACAGTACTCCAACCATGTGGCATCATCATTTAATTGTAGAAGGTCAGCGAAAGGGCAGAGGAGGCCTGATTGCCGGCATTCAGAAGGACGTTGTCATTAGCGGAAAGATTTTAAGGGATCCCAAACCTGATCGCGTGGCCATATACGGCTGGCATAAACTCAATGGCGATCCTATTCAGCCATTATACACCGGCCATATTTTTTGGTGGGTGGATTATAGCCAGGCCATTCGATTGGTCTATCGAAAAATAAAATTGAATCGCAGGTGGGTGGATTATGTTGATGTGTTGAAGGACCCTGTTTTACTCTTTTATGCGATGAAGAGTACTGCGATTTTTTTCGCTACCAATATTGAAATCCAAATTTCTATATTTGCCCATTGACCATACCTGCTTATTTTTAAGACGATGCAGAAATTCAACGAAGCCGTATCATATCTCAAAACCGCCTATCCCCACATTCCTGAGGTTGGAATTGTATTGGGATCCGGACTTGGAAATTTTAGTGACGAGGTTGAAGTGGAAAAAGAAATCAGCTATGACCAGGTGCCACATTTTCCAGTATCGACTGTTGAGGGACATAAAGGGAAATTGATCTTTGGAAATCTTAGCGGAAAGAAAGTGGTTTGCATGGCCGGTCGTTTTCATTTTTATGAGGGATATGACGCAGAGCAGGTGGTATTTCCGATTCGGGTTATGAAATTACTTGGCATAAAAGCTTTATTGCTTTCGAATGCTGCAGGCGGGGTGAATCCGGATTTTAAAGTAGGTGATCTGATGATCATCACGGACCACGTCAGTTTTTTTACAAGCAATCCACTGATCGGAAAAAATATCTCTGAGTTCGGCACCCGGTTTCCTGACATGAGCGAGCCTTATAAAAAGGAACTCATACAAAAAGCAAAAACCATCGCAAAACGATTGGGAATTGTATTGAGAGAAGGAGTTTATTATGGTGTTACCGGGCCCACGTTTGAAACGAGAGCCGAATATAAACTTGTACATGCCCTGGGTGGCGATGCTGTAGGCATGAGTACTGTCCAGGAATGCATTGCAGCCAACCACATAGGCCTTCCCGTTTTTGCTATGAGTGTGATCACAGATATTGGGATCCGTGAGGATGAAAATAAAATTACACACGAAGAAGTTTTGCAGGCGGCCAAAGCTGCTGAACCGCATTTTGCCGCAATGTTTAGGGAAATGGTAAAAGAAATCTGAGTCAACGAAGTCATTCTTGATAAGTCGCATGAGTTAAACTTACCTGTAAACTCATTTGAGTTCAATGACTCGTGTTTCCTTCTTTTTTGATTTCTTTGTGATTCAGAATTCAGATATTGCGATTTCAAATTGGTAACACTGGCAAGAAACCCAACATATCTTTTGCTGGCCATTTGTTTTTTCACTTCTTTTAAGAGTATTGCACAACCTAATTTACGCAATCTTTCAAGGGTTGGACAGAGTATGCGTAATGCAGGTGCCGGCAGTGATAGTCTTCGGCATCGCAACAGGAGTGAGGATTCCATCACGATTTACTATCGGTACCTGGATTCATCACGCCATTATAAATTGGACTCATCCATCAATGATTTTACAACACGCTTTCCAATACCCGCTACAAATGTTTACCTCGGAAATCTCGGCACAGCTTCGCGATCGATCCTGTTTTATCCGCGACTGCGGCCGGGTTGGGATCCTGGCTTCCATGCCTTCGATACTTATAAATGGAAGGCAGAGGCAATCAGGTTTTTTAATACGACTCGCCCTTATAGCGAGTTAAATTATTTGTTGGGTAGTCGCACCGAACAAGTGATCGAGGTAATGCATACACAAAACATTCGACCGAGCTGGAACGCTTCCTTTCAATACCGTTTTATCAATTCGCCTGGCGCCTTTCAAAATCAAAATACCAATCATAATAATATTCTTTTTTCTTCCTGGTACGAGGGGAAATCCAAGCGATACAATAATTATTTTTTTGTGCTGGCCAATCATTTGCAATCTGCAGAAAATGGAGGAATAAAAAATGATGAGGATTATTTGAATGAAACACTCGTTTACAAGGATCGTTTCAATATCCCCACCACCTTAGGTGGAGGCCAGGCGTTTTCAACGAATTTTTTTTCGACCAATATTAAAACCGGGAATCGTTACCGCGAGTTCACGTTGTTAATGCGGCAGCAATATGACCTGGGAAAAAAGGATTCATTAGTTACAGATTCCACTGTGGTCCCGCTATTTTACCCCCGGCTGCGTTTTGAACATACTATTTCGTACAACGTTGATAAATACCAGTACTTTGATTATGCCATTGCGGATACGGGATTCTATAATGTCAATTATGGATTGACGGTGCACCCGGGAGATTCCCTTTATTTCCGCGATCGCTGGAAAAGCCTCGTAAATAATTTTTCGATCTACCAGTTTCCTGAGGCGAAAAACCTCCAGCAATTTGTGAAATTGGGAGCATCATTGCAAACACTAAAAGGAGAATTTGCCTCGGATAGCAGTTCGTTTTACAATGTCATCTTCCATGCAGAGTATCGGAATAAAACCAGGAATCAGAAATGGGACGCAGAGCTCTACGGTAGTCTGTATTCGGCAGGATTCAACAGCGGAGATTACAATGCCCATATAAGTCTAAAAAGATTCGTGGGCAAAAAAAACCAGGGATACGCGGAAATTGGTTTTGAAAACGTGAATCGTTCGCCGGCGTTTTTATTCGATACGAGGAGCAGTTTTTATTTAGACACATCAGTGACAACTGGTTTCAATAAGGAGAACAGCAGCCATATTTTTGCCTCGATCTATCAACCCGGGTTGAGACTAAAATTATCCGGTGATTACTATCTCATCAGCAACTACACCTATTTGTCCGACTACTACAAACTAAGACAATACGAACCACTGTTCAATTTTTTGCAAATTTCAGCACAAAAAATTTTTAAGCTCGGTAAGCATTTCAACTGGTATGCCGATGTCTATCTTCAGCAGAAGACCGGCGGAGTGCCTTTGAATGTGCCTGTGATCTTTACGAGGAGCCGTCTTGCATTCGAGGGCCATTTCTTCAGAAACCTGGAACTTTCGACGGGTGTTGAAATGAAATATCACACACCCTATAAAGCAGATAATTATTCACCCGTTTTGGGTCAATTTTTTTACCAGGACAGTATCACTATTTCAAATGCACCCGACATATCGGCTTTTGTTAATTTTCGTATAAGAGGTTTTAAAGGATTTCTACGCGTAGAGAACCTCAATACCATGCAGGTAACAAACCAGGGAGGCTTTGGATTTACCAATAACAATCTGGCTGCTCCTGGCTATCCCTATCCTGGTCTGCAGATCAGGTTGGGAATCTGGTGGAGCTTTGTCAATTAACGACTATTTCATTTCCAAATGGCTTCATTGCCAGACGCCATAGCGATCTACGATTGGACAATTAAGCAATAAACCAATTATCACTAAACTCTTCGCCGTGGACGAAAATCAGTGACTTCTTAACAAAATCATCTATGTAATATTAAACTCGTATATTATCTTTGTCTGGTCATCATGAAAAAATTAATAGCTTCCTTTACGGTTATTATTTATTTCGCCTTCGCATGCGGTGTAATGGTGAGTTATCATTACTGCATGGACAGGTATGATTCGTTCAGCCTTTACAAGACGGCCGGCGATGGGTGCACAACCTGCGGGATGCACACAAATGGTAAAGGATGCTGTCATGATGAAGTGAAGATTCTCAAAATACAGGATGACTATCAGACTTCCTCTGTTTCCTTTTCACGGAAGGACATTCAGCCCGCCGTTTCAACGACATCTGAGTTTCTATCGACCATTTTACGAAATAACGACGCCGTCTTAACTAAGACTGATCATTCGCCCCCTTTATTATTGTCGCAACAAGATGTCTACCTCCAAAACAGAGTTTTCAGAATTTGAGACGTGGTCTGCAGCTTTTGGTTATAATTAGCCAAGCTGTTCAGGCAAAAATTTGCAGTAAAGGAATCAGATTATTATTTTAGCTCTGAGATTTCCCTGAATTGTATGATAAACTTAAAAAATCTATTTATTGTTTGCTTTGTAACTCTTGCTATTTCGGCAAGAGCGCAGATGCAACCGAATATCACTGATTCGCGGCTTGATTTTTCTTTGCCCGATCTGAAGGGTGATTCTGTTCGTTTATCATCTATGAAGGGAAAAGTGTTCTTGCTTGATTTTTGGGCCTCGTGGTGCGTTCCCTGCCGCTTTTCAAATAAGCAGTTGGTAAAATTATACGACAGGTATAAAGACAAAGGTTTTGAAATTCTTGGCGTTTCTCTCGATGACAACAGAGGCGCATGGAAAAAAGCCGTGAGCAAAGACAAGATCACCTGGCTTCAAATAAACGATAACGGCGGTTGGGATGCCATCTCTGCCGCGAAGTGGAACATAAATGCGATACCTGCGTCATTCCTTATAGACAAAGACGGTAACGTAATCGCGTTTGATCCTGAAAAGCAACAGCTGGAAAATAAAATCAGGCAATTACTCGGTCTCTAAGATTCTTCACGACGTCTCTGCTGTTTACTGCACTTATTGCCTTCTCATTTTGCTAATCACAAGTAAATCGCGTAGCGAACGCTTTTGATTACAGCACCTTTTGGAAAAATAATCTCATTATAACTAATTAAGAGGAATTATGAAAAAGATAATCATTTTAGCTACTGCGTTTCTTCTGTCATTTACGGTTATCAATGCCCAGGAAAAGGCAGGAAAACAAGATACCACCACTCACATCAGTTTGTATACCTGCCCCATGCATCCCGGTGTTTCAACTGATAAACCGGGTAAATGCCCCCTTTGCGGAATGGATCTGAATCTTTCAAAAAAGGAACTATTAAAAACTGATGTTGCAAAGGCATACACCTGTCCTATTCATGCTGATGTGGTCAGTGACAAGGCTGGTACATGTCCCAAATGCGGGACGCAATTAAATCTTTCATTAAAGGAAAAAATGAAAGCGGAGGCAGTAAAAATTTACACTTGCCCTATGCATCCCGATGTAACAAGCAAGGAATCGGGTAAATGTCCCAAATGTGGAATGGCATTGACAGAAAAAAAACAATAACCAAAAATTTTATCATTATGGAAAGAACATTCGTCGTTTTTATAGCAATTGGAGCACTGGTATTTAGTGCTTGCAACAGTGGCGACAAATCCCCAAAAGAAAATGATATGTCGAAAATGAATGCTGACACATCAAAGAAAGTGATTGATACTTCAGCAATGAAAGAAGTTAGCCACAGTTTTACAAATGTTGATCCCAAACTTGCATCTTCGTTAAAGAGCGTTGTTGATCATTACCTGCATATAAAAAATGGGCTAGTCAACAATAGTGGCAGCGAAGCTGCTGACGGCGGAAAACAAATGGCAGATGCATTGGACAAAGTTGATAAATCGCTTTTCACTGCTGAACAAAAGAAAGTATATGACGACATCGACGATGATCTGAAAGAGCATGCAGAGCATATTGGAAGAAATGCAAGTAACATAGCTCATCAGCGAGATCATTTTGAAAAGATGAGTGAAGATGTCTATGATTTAGTCACAGCTTTTGGTGGTGGTCAGACACTTTATCACGATCAATGCCCAATGGCCAATGATAACAAGGGAGCCATGTGGTTAAGCGAAATGAGGGAAATCAAAAATCCGTATTTCGGAGGAAAGATGAATGAGTGTGTGAAGGTACCCGAGGTGATTAAATAGTCAATGGGCAATAAGCAATAGGCAAGTGGCGAGTTTAGTATTCCATTGTCTATTGCCAGTTGCCAATTGCCCACCCATGGAGACTGACAGTCGAATAGTTATTCGAACGTTGAAATGCTTAATTGTAGCAGTTAATAAAAAATAAAATGCCCGGCCTCCCTCTCCTCAAGGAGAGGGAATGAGGGTGAGGCCAAAAAAATGGTTCAGAAACTAATAGAACTCTCCTTACGCAACAGGCTCATTGTCCTTCTTCTTGCAGCAGGTTTGTTTGCCTGGGGTTTTTATTCTGTGAAGCAGAATCCGATTGATGCCATCCCTGATCTTTCGGAAAACCAGGTCATCGTGTTTACTGAGTGGATGGGTCGTAGTCCGCAGATCATGGAAGACCAGGTTACTTATCCTTTGGTAAGTAATCTGCAAGGGGTTCCCAAAGTTAAAAACATTCGCGGCACCTCTATGTTCGGAATGAGTTTCGTCTACATAGTTTTTGAAGACAATGTTGACATTTATTGGGCAAGAACACGAGTGCTGGAAAGATTGAACTATGCTCAGCGCTTATTACCACAGGGAGTAACGCCAACTCTGGGTCCCGACGGAACGGGCGTTGGTCATGTGTTCTGGTACACTCTCGATGCGAAGAAAATGGATTTGGGAGAACAAAGAGCCTTACAAGATTGGTATGTCAAGTTTGCCCTGCAAACAGTTCCGGGTGTTGCAGAAGTAGCATCCTTCGGAGGATTCGAAAAACAATACCAGTTAGTAATTGATCCGATCAAATTGCAGTTCTATAATCTTTCCATGATGGATGTCATGAACAAAGTGAAAGCGAACAACAATGATGTTGGCGGAAGAAAATTTGAAATGAGTGATATGGCCTATATCATTCGTGGGCTGGGTTATGTGAAAAACAAGGATGACCTGGAAGGCATTGAACTGGGCAATTATAATGGAGTGCCCGTAAGAGTAAAAGACATCGGAAACGTCCAAATGGGTGGGGATCTCAGGCTAGGCATTTTTGACGAGAATGGAGAAGGGGAAGTAGTAGGTGGAATTGTGGTGATGCGATATAATGAAAATGCTGATAAGGTGATCGAAGATGTAAAAAAGAAAATGGCTGATGTGCAAAGAGGATTACCCGAGGGAGTAAAATTTAAAGTTGCTTACGACAGAACGGAGCTGATTAAAGCTTCAATTGAAAATGTAAAGACAAAGTTGATTGAGGAAATGATCGTCGTTTCCCTGATTGTTATTCTTTTTCTTCTGCATTGGCGAAGCGCATTGAGCATTATTATCCAGATTCCAATTACAATCGCTACGAGTTTTATATTATTAAATGCATTTGGCATCTCATCCAATATTATGTCTTTGACGGGAATTGCACTGGCAATCGGAGTGATTGTCGATAATGGGATCATCATGTCAGAAAACTCGTATCGGAATTTGGCGGAGCATCAGAGCAGTGGTGAGTAGTGAATGGTGAGTAGTCAGGCGATATGGCTCCGAAGGAGCAAAATATTACTTAGCAACGGGTTTCAACCCGTTGAAGAAAATACGGAATGGTTGTGGAACCCCGAAGGGGTTCAATATTCATTCCTAAAAAGGAATGTGGAATAATAAAAAGAATTTTTCAAAACACGGTGGTAAGAATTACCGAACGCCGAAATGAGTGACACAACAGACGATGATAGTAGCAATATAGCTTGTAACAAAAAAATTATGAAACAAAAAAAGAAATACGACAAAATACCAAACGACGTTCGGCTTGCGATTATTGAGCGATCATGCAAGCAGGTATCCAGAGGTGTTTTCTTTTCAACCATTATTATCATTACTTCTTTTTTACCGGTATTCTTATTAACAGGACAGGAAGGAAAATTATTTCACCCGCTTGCTTATACCAAAAGTTTCATAATGATCGTAGATGCAATCCTGGTAATAACATTAGCACCAGTATTGATCTCATTTTTTATGAAAGGAAGATTTCGTCCTGAGTCTGCCAATCCAATAAATCGTGGTTTGGAAAGAATTTATGAACCTGTTATCAGGGCATGTCTCAGGTGGAGAAAAACAACTATAGCAGTTAATATTATTGCCTTGATCGTCAGCATTCCATTGTTGTTAAGCCTCGGTCGTGAATTTATGCCTCCACTTGATGAAGGTTCTATTCTTTTCATGCCTGTTACTTTACCCGATGTTTCTAATTCAGAAGTGAAAAAGATTTTGCAGGTGCAGGATAAAATAATCAAATCAGTTCCTGAAGTTGAAAATGTTTTAGGCAAGGCTGGAAGGGCTAATAGCGCGACAGATAACTCACCTATCAGTATGATTGAAACAATTGTGCTGCTGAAGCCAAAATCACAATGGAGATCAGGTCTTACAAAAAATGATATTATCAATGAACTTAACTCAAAATTGCAGATACCAGGTGTGACAAACGGATGGACACAGCCGATCATTAACAGGATTAACATGCTGTCCACGGGTATCCGTACAGATGTCGGCGTAAAAGTATATGGACAAAATCTTGATTCAATTAATTACTTCGCTCAGCAAATAAAAAAAGCACTGAACGGTATTAATGGCGTGAAGGATTTGTATGTCGAGCCGATCACCGGCGGTAAATATATAGACATTGCCATCAAGAGAGACGAAATAGGTCGCTATGGATTAAGTGTGGATGACGTGAATACAATAATTGAAACCGCATTAGGTGGAATGAGATTGACAACTACAGTTGAGGGTCGTCAGCGTTTTTCAGTAAATGCAAGATTTGGCCAGGATTTCAGAAATAGTATTGAAGCGTTAAAGCGGTTACAAGTACAGACTATGAATTTCGGTCCGATTCCGTTGCAGGCGGTGGCCGATATAAAGATCACAGAGGGCCCACCAATGATCAATTCTGAAAATGCATTACTGAGAGGAACAGTTTTGTTCAATGTTCGGGAAAGAGACCTGGGTAGTACAGTAAAAGAGGCTCAGGACAGACTTGATAAAATGCTAACCAAACTTCCAAAAGGATATTTTTTAGAATGGAGCGGTCAATACGAAAACCTTATAAGGAGTGAAAGAACATTAAAACTAATACTTCCCGTTGTGTTGCTGATCATTTTCATCTCCATGTATTTTGCTTTTCATTCAGCAAGAGAAGCCTTCTTTAGCCTTATCACCATTCCATTTGCATTAATAGGAGGGGCCCTCATTGTTTATTTCTGGGGCGTGAATTTATCTGTGGCTGTTGCTGTAGGCTTCATTGCTTTGTTTGGTCTGGCTGTCGAAACGAGTATTGTAATGGTAATCTATCTCAATGATGCTATGCAACAATTAGTAGCGAAAAACGGAAATTCCAGGGAAACAATCAGTAAAGAAGATTTAAGAGAATATGTGATAGCAGGTGCTGCAAAAAGGCTTCGACCCAAGATCATGACTGTTTCTGTATCACTCTTCGCATTGATTCCTATTTTATGGAGTAGTGGAGTGGGAAGTGATGTCATGAAACCGATCGTGTTGCCAATGGTCGGTGGGGTTATTACATCTGCAGTATTTGTTCTTCTGGTAACCCCATTAATTTATTTGATGAATAAAGAATATGAGTTAAGGAAATTTGGAAAGATAGAAGTGCTCGAAGCAAAACATTAAATGATAATTTATCAATAAAGTATTTTATGTATCTAACAATATTGCTACTATCGGGCTTTGGTTGCGTCGCACTCTTGTGCGTTCTGCTCGCTACGCTGCTTTGCCTCATCCTCCATCTCCTTCTCCCCAAGGAAAAGGAGCGGAGCCGCATAGTATGTCCAAACTTTTTATCCTTCCATTTCGACAATGGAATAATGCTGAACAATAATAAACCGTTGAAATGCCCGCCCGGACAAGCCGGTCAGACGGGCTTAATTACTAAAGTTGAATTGAATTCTAAAGCCCGGCCTCTTCTCTTCTTGAGGACAAGAGAGCGCGACGCGAGGCTGCAAAAACTCTTTTTTATTCCACTATTTCTGCTGACAACGATTGTTACAAAATCACAGGAGAAATTATCGCTTAATGATATTTTTTCTGCGATCTCGACTACTAATCCTGATTTGAAAAATTTTGATGCACAAATTCGCTCCTTGGACGAAGCTGCAAAAGGTGCGAGGAATTGGGAGCCGCCGGAACTGGCAACGGGTTTATGGATGACGCCATATAATCCCAATTTGTGGAAAAAGCAAAGTAATGGAAGTACAGGGATGGGGCAGTATATGATCTCAGCGCAACAAATGTTTCCAAACAGAAAGCGGCTCAACGCAGAACAGACTTACATGCAAAACCTGTCGACTGTGGAGAAGGAAAAACGCAACGTCAGTCTGAATAATTTATATGCCGCAGCAAAACAGAATTATTATCAACTGATCATTCTTAAAAAGAAAACAGCCATTCTTGACCAGAATGAAAAGGTTCTCGACTTCATGATAAAAAATGCGGAGTTGAGATACAAGAATAATTTAGGAAAGATCAGTGCCTATTATAAAGCAAAAGCCGAATTAGGAAATATTCAAAGTATGAGAATTATGACTGAAAATGAAATATCTCGAAAAAGAATAGCATTGAATACGTTGATGAATAGGGATAAAACAACCTCATTCGACATTGATACAAGCTACACTATTAAAGATTATTCAACCGCTGAATTTGATAGTACAACTTTTATCAATTCACGAAGTGATATTAAGGCTGTTGAAAAGGATATACGGGTAACATTTTTACAGCAACAAGTGGAGCGGACAAAATTGAAACCCGAATTCGGTATCCGGTTTGATCACATGTTTGGCTTCGGTGGATTTCCAATGCAGTATTCATTGATGGGCATGGTAAAGCTGCCAATGGCTAAATGGTCATCAAGAGCAGCAAAAGCAAATGTGGAAAGTTTAAAATGGAAAACAGAATCACTCAATCAGCAAAAGCAAACCATCATAAATGAAGCAGCAGGCATGGGTTATGAGATAAAAAATGAAATTACCTCAAGACAAAAGCAAATCAAACTATTTGAGGAAAATATTATCCCGGCGATACAGAAAAATTTTCAAACCATGCAATTGGCTTATGAAAATAATACAGAGGAATTGTTTACTCTTTATGATGCCTGGGAAACATTGTACAAGACACAATTGGACTACCTGGATCAGTTACAGCAATTGTTGTTGACGCAGACAGAACTTGAAAGAATATTGGAGATAAAATAGCTAAAGCATGAAAAAAAATATAAATGAGCAATGTGCAATGGGCAATAGGCAATGGTCGTCTCTGATTATAGGTTTGCTTATTGCATACTGCCTATTGCCTGTTGTTATCGTTAGCTGTAAGAATAATAAAACTTCTGTTGTTGACAATAATCAAAGGTTGCTGACAATAATCAAAGGAAAGAACAGTGGACATGCTCTATGCATCCTGAAATTATCAGGGATAAACCGGGCACTTGTCCTATTTGCGGGATGGATCTTATCAAAAAAGAAGAAAATGCTGTTGCTATCAGTGATATTCAGCTAAACGACTTGTTGCAGCCAACAGATCGCTTTGTTGTTTCTTCTATTCCGGTAACGACATTAAAAAGATCGGAAGAGCTTATCGAAGTCGAGTCATTGGGAAGGGTCTCTTATGATACAAGATTGGTCAACACCATTTCTGCGCGGGTGTCGGGAAGGATTGAAAAGCTTTATGTAAAGTATCGCTATCAGCATATGATGAGAGGACAAAGGATAATGGATATTTATAGTCCGGAATTGCTAACTACTGAGCAGGAACTGTTATTTCTAATTAAAAATGATCCCTCTAATTCTTCCCTTATGAATGCTGCAAAACAAAAGCTGCTATTGTTGGGTATGAGCGAAGGGCAACTGCAACAAGTCATCCGAACCCAAAAACCTTCTTTGTCTATTGCTGTATATACTAACTACGGAGGACATATTCATGAAGCCGGAAACACAATGCCAGGGTCTGGCACTGGAGAACAAAAGATGGATATCTCAGGAACTACCGAAGAGTTACCGGTGAAGGAGGGGATGTATGTTGAAAAAGGGCAGGTTATTTTTCAACTATTTAACACAGACCGGAGCTGGGTGTTATTAAACATTTTTCCGGAGTATCAGAATCTCGTAAAAACAGGAGATGCCGTGAGAATAGTTCCTGAAACTGTTCCTGCAAATAACTTTCGGGCAAAGATCGATTTTATAGAACCATTTTATAGAAAAGAAAATAAAACCCTCACTGCCAGGGTATATTTCAATAACACTCAGTTACAAATACCTATTGGAAGCCAGGTAAGGGCGACCATTTTTGTAAACACAAAAGAAGCAGCCTGGTTGCCAAAGGACGCAGTTCTTTCATTGGGAGTTGATAAGATTGTTTTCAAAAAAACTGACGGTGGATTTCAAGCCCACAAAGTAGGAACAGGACTTGTCTATAAAAACCAAATTCAAATTTTATCAGGTCTAAGCCAGGCTGATTCTGTCGCTGCGAATGCGCAGTTTTTAACCGATAGCGAAAGTTTCATTAAAGTAAATAAATAACTATCACG
>VBAQ01000147.1:0-1664 GCA_005883765.1 Bacteroidota bacterium | reverse complement strand
TAATTGCCATAACGATATCACTATTTCTGTTTGCCTGCAAAGGGGAAAAAAAAGTTGTTACACAAGCTTCAGATGTGTTCTATACCTGCTCAATGCATCCACAGGTTATGCAGGATCAGCCAGGCAAATGCCCTATCTGCGGCATGGAACTTATTTCCGTTAAAAAAACGAAGGGTCAAAATGAAAACGCAATTATGCTAAGCGATCAGCAGATTCAATTGGGCAATATCCAGGTTGATACAATAGGAAGAGAAACAATTGGTGATGAAACTGTTTTAACAGCAACATTGAATATTGATGAAACTAAAAGCACAACAGTAAGTGCAAGGATTTCCGGAAGAATTGAAAGGCTGTATTTTAAAAACCAAGGCGATTATATTCCGAAAGGCGCAAAGCTTTATGATTTATATAGCGAAGAGTTGAACAACGCAAAGCAGGAATATGTTCTGGCTCTTGAAAAACAGGCGACACTTGATAACACAATTATAGACTTTAAACAACTTGTACAGGGCGCGAAAAATAAATTGCTATTGTGGGGAATGAGTGAAGGCCAGATAAATGAACTGGCAAAATCAAAAAAAGTCTCAACACTTACTTCATTCTACAGTCCCGAAAGTGGATACATCACAACGCTCGAAAGTCATCAAGGCGATTACGTGACTGAAGGAGGGACAATAGTCCGGTTGGCAAATTTAACTGCATTGTGGGCAGAGGCACAGGTTTATGCCTCCCAGCTCTCAGAAATTGACCGCAATGGAAAAGCAACTGTGCAGCTCCCGGATTTAGGTGGAAAGGAAATTACAGGCAACATTCAATTTGTAAATCCTGAGATCGATCCTGACACAAGAATAAATCTCATTCGTATTTCAATTCCCAATCCAGGGAACCAACTAAAGCCCGGCATGCAAGGCCATGTAGTTTTAAAAAATCGCGAACGAAATTCTTTGACACTTCCTGTTGATGCCGTGATAAGAAGCGAAAAGATGGCCATGGTATGGATACAAATTGATAAAAACACATTTAAGAATGTAATGGTTGAAACCGGGTTGGAAAGTGATGACCGAATTGAAATAAGATCAGGATTAAAAGAAGGGGACGTCGTGGTTACAAATGGGGCATATTTGATCAACAGCGAATATATTTTTAAGAAAGGATCAAGCCCAATGGAAGGACATGATATGGGAAATATGAAAATGTAGTTTTACGACAATGCAAAAAGTTCCCTGAAATCAAACGATAACGGAGATGGAACATCAGCATAACGACAATTCAAGGAAAAAGAACAAGGATATAAATGTGCAACAGGATGCACACCGGAAATATACCTGCTCAATGCATCCACAGGTTATTGAGGATCATCCGGGGAAATGTCCTATCTGTGGCATGGGCTTAATTCCAATGAGAAAATCGGAAGGAAAGCATAACCATCATAATATGATGATTACTGATTTCCGCAAAAGGTTTTATGTGGTGCTGGTGCTTACTATTCCAATTATGCTATTATCAGAAATGATACAGCACTGGCTGAATATACAAATCAGCTTTGCAGGTTCGCCATATCTTCTTCTTTTCCTTTCATCAGCTGTGTTTTTTTATGGAGGCTGGCCTTTTCTGAAAGGTTTGGTTGGCGAAGTAAAAGCAAAGAACCCCGGCATGATGACATT
>VBAQ01000146.1 GCA_005883765.1 Bacteroidota bacterium | reverse complement strand
TTTGCGATATGTTCACGCCGCCCAGGCCCGTGAGTTGTGGCGTATTTGAGAGTTTCAAAAAATTAAATGCAGAATTACCGCCGAGTGTTTGCGCATGTGTTGCGCCAAAGGTCAATAAACACAATATAAAAATTCTCAATTGCACGGATTACGAATATGAGAAAAGTTTTTTGAAAGAGATCGAATTATATGTTTTGCCCCGTTTGTGACGCAGGTTGTGTTCCGTGCCCGAGGGTTTTAAAACTGAAACTCCTCCATAAAAATAGAGGAGTTCCTTTTAACCCTTAAAACAACCAACATGAAAATTCTTACTATATCTCAACAGCAAAAAATCAAATTTGGTTGCCTCCAGGATAAAAACTTTTGTCAGTCACCCAGGGAAAGCTCCAATACCTCTTTCATGTTTCTTACAAAGTGAAACTCCATGCCCTTTATAAAATCGGTATTTATCTCTTCAACATCCTTTTCGTTTTGCCAGCAGAGAATAATTTCCTTTAAGCCGGCACGCTTGGCAGCCAGCACTTTTTCCTTGATCCCTCCCACTGGTAAAACCTGCCCGCGAAGTGTTATCTCGCCGGTCATTCCCAGGTACGGTTTTATTTTTTTGCCCGTGACCGCCGAAGCTATTGCCGCAAGCATAGTCACGCCTGCACTCGGACCATCCTTAGGCACAGCGCCTTCGGGGACGTGTATGTGTATGTTTTTCTTTTCGAAGATCTTTGGATCAATACCATATTTTTTTGCATTGGACTGGAGATAGGTCAGTGCCGTGCTGGCACTCTCTTTCATCACGTTTCCCAAATTGCCGGTTAATCGTAGCTCACCTTTACCATCGCTCAGACTCGTCTCAATAAATAAAATATCTCCGCCGACATAGGTGTAGGCAAGCCCCACTGCCACACCGGGTAGGTTTGCATTTTTATACAGGTCAGTGGTAAACCTGGGCTTCCCTAAAACTTTTTCAATATCCTTTGCCGATACTAAATTGGTGAGCTTGTCATTCATCGCGAATTCCTTTGCCTGGAAGCGCATGATCGCCGCCAGGTGGCGATCCAACTCTCTCACGCCACTTTCTCTTGTGTAATCCTGGATCATCTTTTTGATCATATCGTCACTGATCTTAAAATCCATGTTTTTCAATCCGTGCAATTCCTTTTGTTTAGGCACGAGATGGCGTTTCGCGATCTCGATTTTTTCTTCGACTGCGTAACCACCCAGCTCAATAACTTCAAGCCGATCACGCAAGGCTGGTTGAATGTTTTGAATAGTATTGGCTGTAGCAATAAACAATACTTTGCTAAGATCATACTCCAGTTCAAGATAGTTATCGTAGAAACTATTGTTCTGCTCGGGATCAAGAACTTCAAGCAAAGCGGAGGATGGATCACCGCGAAAATCACTTCCTACTTTGTCAATCTCATCCAATATCATCACAGGATTCGATGATTTCACTTTTCGGATCGACTGAAGAATTCTTCCCGGCATGGCACCGATATATGTTTTGCGATGACCACGTACCTCGCTTTCGTCATGAAGACCACCCAGGCTCAATCGAACATATTTGCGGCCGATGGCATTCGCAATGCTTCGGCCCAAAGAAGTTTTACCAATGCCCGGCGGACCGACAAAACAAAGTATCGGACTTTTCATATCGCCCTTGAGCTTCAACACAGCCAGATATTCAAGGATCCTTTCCTTGATCTTATCCATGCCATAGTGATCGTCATCCAATATTTTTTTTGCTCTCTTTAAATCATAATGATCTTCAGTGTAAGCTTCCCACGGCAGGTCAAGCATTAGATCAAGGTGGTTGTAAACAACAGAATAATCAGGGGTGGTGGGGTGCATCCTTTCCAGCTTTTCAATTCCTTTTTTAAACAATTCTTTCGCAGCGTCAGGCCATTTTTTTGCTTCGGCTTTTTTCTGCATTTCCTTTAATTCACGGTCGTTGGTATCTCCACCCAATTCTTCTTTAATGCTCTTCAGTTGTTGTTGAAGAAAATATTCCCTTTGCTGTTTATCGATTTCGGTTTTTGTTTTATTGGTCACCTTGTTCTTCAATTCGGCAAATTGTAATTCTTTTTGTAGCAGCTGCATCAGCAGGTCAGCTCTGCCACGAATATCATTCAGCTCAAGTAGTTTTTGTTTGTCCTTGATGTCCGTGTTGAGGTTGCCTGAAACAAAGTGAATTAGGAAAGAGGGGCTTTCAATATTTCGCAGAATGATGGCTGCCTCAGAAGGAATATTCGGGGACAGCTGGATGATTTCAGCAGCCATTTCTTTAATGTTCGCAACGTATGCTTCGAAGTCGGAGTCTTTTGGCGCCTCCTCGTCCACTAGGGTCCTGATCTTTGCCCTGAAGTATGGGTCCTCACTGACAATGGAATCAAGAAAGAATCTGCTTTTGCCCTGGATAATTACAGTAGTTCCTCCATCGGGCATTTTTATAAGCTTTACAATTTTCGCGATAGTGCCGACATTTTCCAGGTCTTTTTTCTCCGGGTCTTCAATGTCACTGTCTTTTTGCGCAATGACGCCGATCAATTTGTCAGACTTATAAGCGTCATTCACAGCCCGAATACTCTTGTCACGACCAACCGTGATTGGCAAAACGACGCCGGGAAAAAGTACCGTATTTCGAAGGGGTAGCAGTGAAATTTCAGCGGGAACCTTAATACCATCCATGCTTTCAGTATCAGACTCATCCAGTGGAATGATGGGAATAAAATCCATTTCATCTTCACTCTTCTGGAAAAATTTTTCAAAATTCATTTGATTTTCTTTAGACAATGTGACATCCCGCGAGGCAGGAGCCTTAAAAATAGTATAGGAAGATATAGAAGTCAAGTATTATGCCCATCAATATACAATGGATGGCCGCTCATGGCGAGGAAATCTCTTAAAATCGTCAAAAATAACTGTGAAAGATAATCCCTATTACGGTTTGCCGTATAAAAAAGTCCCGCCTCCTGGCGGGACACTCATTTGATATCTGAATTTTATAAGGCTATTCCAACGGATAATTGTATCACCTGATTTTTCCATTTGTCCTGGTTGTCGATGTCATTGATGTTGTTTAAACCGATAATATACCGGCCTGTAACCCTTAACTGGGCGAACTTGATTTGGGCGCCAGCAACCATTGAGAAATCTCCACCTTTGAATGCGTTGGTCCCGTTTTGTAAAAAGTTTTTATCCTGGTTCATCAAGACGCCGAACTGAGGACCGGCCTGGAGATGAATGGGTCCGAGAAACTTGTAATCGAGCAAAAGAGGAATAGAGAGATAGTTCAGCTTGACCTTACTTTGGTTTGATGCGATCACATTTTCATAGATCGCCTTGTAGTTACTGTCCAATGTTGACGAATACTGGTTAAATAAAACTTCGGGTTGGAATGTGAACCTTTTACCTAAACCAATTTCTGCAAAGCCACCAAGATTATAACCATACTTGAATTCCTGTTTAAATGATTTACCATCCACTTTCGTGATGTTCGCGCCGGCTTTTACGCCGAGATGGAATTGCGCCATCATTAATTGCGATAAGCAAAGGGCTACGGCAAGACTTAGAAGTTTTGTTTTCATCTGCGTTTTTTTTATTTTATTGAATAGGTGAGAGGAAGTCGCCATAAAATTTTCAAAACCAGCTTAACGATAATTGCCCGAAAACTTTTTGACTGACTTCATATTTCGACCAACTTTAATGCCAAAGGAAAATCGCGGTCGTTAAAATCCATTAACTGATTTTTTCATTCACAAAAGAATAAACTTCAGCCAACAAAACTTATTGCAATGAGCTTGTGAAGGTTTTTTTAAAACCATTCGATCGACTCAAAAAATAAACCCGCCGCTGACTGAAACCAAGCCTGAAAATTGTTTTTCCGTAGCCGGAAAATAGTAGTCGAGGATCAGTTGCGGTTGAATGTAAAATTTGCCGATAGAATATTCAGTTTTTAAATAAAATGTTAAAGCCAGGGGTTGGAAATACAATTTATTGTCGAGGTAGACATTCTCGCTGCTGTATAAAACATTTGCCCCCGAGCGCAGAAGTGTGGCGTACGTGTTTGATGATTGATTAAACCCAAATTTTTGGGAACCGCTCGTATATGTTAGTTGTGGCGTGATCCGGATGTGATCGTTATAAACAAATACATCGAGCCAGTAAAAATCGTGACGCACGGACGTGATGAGGGAAAAATCATTGATAGATTCGGTGGTGTTCACTCGCGTGAACCCAGTGCGTCTTAACTGTAGTGATGTGATATATTCTTCACGGTCCTGGTAATCGGATCGGCTACCCCAACCATAACTTAAGGCCACCATCGGCTTAAACCACCATTTACGATAAGTGAAATAAGCATACAATTCATTTTGCAAGGGAGACGTGTAAAAAGGCAATGAGTCTTTAGTGAAATACCGTGTATATGAAATGCCCGTGGCTAAATTTTTATTCTCCAGATAATCATAAGACGGGCTGAGTGCCAGTTGATAAAATTTAAAACCATTCTGATCACTTACAAAAGAAGCGGCACCTGTTATCCCGAGGCCATTTTTGTGATAGTAGCCCACGGTAGGTGTGAAAGCCAGCTTCCTCGCCGGTTCCAGAAAAACTTCGCTCTTGCTTTTGTAATTAAAATAGCCCTTTTGCACCGAAAGGGCGGTCAGAATATAACTATGTGGCGATAGAATCGAATCAAGAAATTGCTCAAGCTCATCAAAGGTAATATCACTATAATCAAGTGTAGTATCGATGACGGGCGGTTCAATTTTTTTTAATGCTGAGTCTTTAGGATTCACTTGTGCGAACACAATAATTCCTACTAGGTGAAAGATCAGTATTGAACACCATTTTTTATACATTGGGCAGTCGAATTATGGCATCACAAGATACTCCAAAGGAGTCTCCAACAGAGTGATTTGACCTTCGGACCGGGTGGCGATGATTTTGACCCTCAATTTAAATGCAAGTTTAATGGAAAGCCGGATAGTTTGACTTAAAACGAATTGAAATTCAATTTTATTGGGCCATAACGCAAGGATCAGATCAATTCGATAACCGTTATTTCAGGAAGTATCCCGACCCTGCCGGGGTAACCAATAAATCCATAGCCTCGGTTCACATATAGCTTTTGCTTTCTTTCTTCATACAAGCCTGCCCATTCCTTATAAATATATTGAACAGGGCTCCACCGGAAGCCTGGGATATCAACGCCGAATTGCATTCCGTGAGTGTGGCCGGCCAACATGAGGTCAATGTCAGGGAACAAGGGCTTTACCTGTGCGTCCCAATGCGAGGGATCGTGACTCATTAAAATTTTGAAAGGATAACTCTCGCTTCCTTTGTAGGCTTTATGCAAATCGCCGTATTTTGGAAATCTTGCCTTTGAGCTCCAATTCTGAACTCCGATCAGCGCTATTTTATAGCCGTTCCGTTCAAGAGGTACATGCTCATCCAATAATAATTTCCAACCAAGTTCCGCATGTATGGTTTTTAACCTGTCCAGGTTGGCTTGCTGTAGTGGAGTTAGCAAATGTCTGCCTGCTTCTTTTTCCTTTTTATCATGTTGCTGATTTCGATCGGGCCATGAAACATAATCACCATAATCGTGATTACCCAAAATGGAGTAAACACCCATGGGCGATTTTACCTGGTTAAAGACGTCCATGTAATTGTCCATTTCTTCAGCCAGGTTATTTATCAGGTCGCCCGTAAATAAAACGAGGTCTGGTTTTTCCTTTAAAACTTTGTCAACACCCCGCATGACTGCATGTTTATCGGTAAAGCTGCCGGAATGAATATCTGAGATCTGAACAATTTTTAGTCCCCTGAACCCCGCAGGTAAATTTTCAAAACTAAATTTAAACCGATGCACCTGGTAGCGATACTTGTTAGTGAAACCATAAATGAGTGAACTAAACAAACCACCTCCCACAAGCATTCCCGCCCAGCTTAAAAAGGCGGACCTGGAGATTCTCACTCCCTGCTCCATTGTTTCTCCTTCGGTACCCTGGAAAAATAATTTGCCCGCTATCCACTGGATCCCTCTTCGCAGATCATCAACAAGAAAAAAAATAGAAGCGATGATTTTTGAAAAAAATAAACCGACAATAATTGCAAAAAAAGTATTCCGCACTAATCGGTGTTGCTGTGCAAACTGTAAATACGGCAAGATGATCAAAATAATTATTGCTAAAGCTGAAATGGCCCAATAACAGGCGTGAATGATGAGCCTGCCTTTATGCCCGGTCGTTTGGGTCAGAACTTTCACTGCCTGGAATACATACAAATCCAGGAGGATCATGAAGCCGATCAATATCCACCAGAAAGGAGAATTACGCATTTCGGAGCAAGATTATGAAGAATTAGACGAACGATAAAAGAATATCTTTTATGGTTATCTAAATTCTTCGATGTTTCGCTCCTTGAAAAGTTTTGGATTTCAGAACTTAAAAACTCAGAACTTTAGAATTGAAAGAAATTAATTTTTGGCAATATGAAATTCACGTATTACGGTCACTCTTGTTTTTCAGTCGAGGTGAAGAGTAAAAAGATTTTGTTTGATCCTTTTATTACGCCAAATGAATTGGCGAAAGATATTAACATAGCCGATGTCGGGGCAGATTATATTTTGCAGTCGCACGGTCATGCCGACCACATTGCAGATTGCGTCACCATTGCTCAATCGACAGGTGCCACAGTAGTTTGCAGTTGGGAAATTCATGAATGGCTTTTCAAAAAAGGAGTTAACAACACCCATCCGATGAATACCGGGGGTAGTTGGAATTTCGGCGATTTCCGGGTAAAGTGCACGGCGGCGCAGCACAGCAGTGGTTTGCCAGATGGCAGCTATGGCGGTAACCCGCTGGGATTTATCATTTACACTGACGAGGGCAATTTTTACTACAGCGGCGATACGGCGTTGACCCTGGACATGCAACTTATTCCACAATGGGCAAAACTTAATTTTGCGGTATTACCTGTAGGTGACAATTTTACAATGGGCTATGATGATGCAGTACTGGCAGCGAAATGGCTGGGTTGTAAGAACATTATCGGGGTTCATTACGACACGTTTGGTTTTATCAAAATTGATCATGAAAAAGCGATAAAAGCATTTAGCAATGACGGAAGAAAATTGCACTTGCTGAAAATTGGAGAAACGATAAATCCCTTGTCCCCCTAACGCTTGCGGTAAGTTTCGTCCAATTCCTTGGGTTTTGGCCGACGGCGTCAGGTTCGATCAAAAAAAAGAAGACGGGTTAAAAACATTTAACAACAAAAATGAATAATTCAGATAGAAACAGAGATCTTCAAAACTCTCCCTTAGGGGCAGGGGCCGGTAGAGTGATAGGAGTCGCCAATCAGAAAGGCGGAGTGGGAAAAACTACCACGGCGATAAACCTGGCTGCCAGTCTTGCCGTGCTTGAATTTAAAACGTTGCTGGTTGATGGCGATCCGCAAGCCAACAGCACGACGGGTGTAGGTTTTGATCTGCATAACATTACCCAGAGTTTATATGATTGTATGGTGAATGAAGCGAGTGCGCGAGAGGTGATCTTGAAAACAGAGATCCCTAACCTCGACCTGTTGCCATCGCACATCGACCTGGTAGGAGCTGAAATTGAAATGATCAACTATCCCAACCGGGAGATGGTGCTGAAAAATATCATTGAACCTGTAAAAAATGATTATGATTTTGTGATCATTGACTGCTCTCCGTCACTGGGTTTGATAACTGTAAACGCCTTGACTGCTGCAGATTCGGTGATAGTGCCTGTACAGTGCGAGTTTTTTGCGTTGGAAGGCCTTGGCAAATTATTGAACACAATAAAAATTGTCCAAAGCCGCCTGAACACCTCGTTGGAAATTGAAGGGATCCTGATGACTATGTATGACGGACGTTTGCGATTGTGTAACCAGGTGGTGAGTGAAGTGCGCAGGCATTTTGAAGACATTGTTTTTAATACAATCATCCACCGCAATTCAAAATTGAGCGAGGCGCCAAGTGTAGGCAAGCCCGTTATTTTATATGATGGCAGCAGCAAGGGCTCGGCAAATTATCTGAACCTCGCCAAAGAAGTTTTGCAAAAAAACAACATGACAAAGATCAGGCAGGAAGAGAGGATTTTGGAATTGTGAGTTCGGAGTCGAGAGTTCAGAGTCGGGAGGCCAGAGAGAATTCAAAAATTTATTTTCTCTTATGGGTGATTATAAAGATCTAATTGTTTTTAAAAAGGCGTATAAATTAGCAATGGATATTTTTGAAGAATCAAAGAAGTTCCCGCCGGAAGAAAAATTTAGTCTCACCGATCAGATCAGAAGAACATCCAGATCCGTTTGCACTAATCTCGCGGAAGCGTACAGAAAGAGAAAATATAAAGCTTATTTTATTTCAAAACTATCTGACTCAGAGACAGAAAATAC
The DNA here is from genome assembly GCA_005883765.1 of Bacteroidota bacterium. Lineage (GTDB taxonomy): Bacteria > Bacteroidota > Bacteroidia > Chitinophagales > Chitinophagaceae > VBAU01. The sequence continues at coordinate 2,882 of VBAQ01000146.1, read as the reverse complement.
TGAAACAGAAGTTTGGCTCAACTTTTCAAAGGACTGTAAATGCTTGACCGAAGAAAAATATACCGACTTTGTATTCCGAAATACCGAAGTAGGTAAATTGCTGTGGACTGTGATCAATAACCCCGATAAATTTACGTAACTATTGCCGCCAGTGACTCTGAACTCCTGACTCATAACTCTGAACCAATGAACTCTCCCCTCCCAAACAAAACAAAGACGCTCTTGGAAAAGGGATCCGCTCTTTACTGCAAAGCATTGATGAAGATTTGAAGACGAGTAGCGGTCATTTGAAAAATACTGTAGTGGAGTCTGTCACAAGTGTAAACCGGATCCCTCTGCATGACATTGAAGCAAACCCAAAACAACCCCGTCGCGATTTTGATGAGCAATCTTTGCAGGAATTAGCCGCTTCTGTCAAACGACATGACATCATTCAACCTATAACGGTTTCGAAATTATCGGCTGGTAAGTATCGCCTGGTGTCGGGTGAGCGGCGCTTGCGGGCAGCTAAAATGGCTGGGTTGAAAGACATTCCTGCTTATGTACGACAGGCCAACGACCAACAGTTGTTGGAACTTGCTTTGCTTGAAAATCTACAGCGGGAAGATCTGAATGCAATGGAAATATCGTTGAGCTATAAACGCATGATGGATGAATTGGAACTTACCCAGGAACAGGTAGCTGAAACAATGGGCAAAGATCGAAGCACGGTGACTAACTATATCCGCTTATTAAAATTACCACCCGACATACAAGTTGCTGTGCGCAGTGGAGAGTTGAGCATGGGGCATGCGAGAGCGTTGATAAATGTAGATACTGTCGACAAACAACTTTATATATTTAATGAGATAAAAAACAAAGCCCTTTCAGTACGCCAGACAGAAGCATTGGTGCGCAACTTGTATAAACAAACCGGTGGTGTTAAAAAAACGGAAAAAAGCTCGATGCCACAGGGTTTCCAAAAAATTGAAGATAAATTAGCATCACATTTTAGCACGCGGGTAAAATTAAGGCATGGGCGCAATGGCAGCGGACAGATCAATATCGAATACTACTCGTTGGATGAACTCAACAATATTCTCAGGCAGATGGACATCTCTATCGACTGAACCTCCACGCCCGAAAAATAAGTTGGCAGACTTAATGCAAAAAATTTCTGCACTCTTTACGAGGTTCTCATTTGCGCTTATCCTTATTATTTCATCTTTCCTATTGAGCACAGCGGTTTGTTCCGCCCAGAAGGCAGATACACTCACCAAAAAAGATTCAATTCCTGCTGCCAAGGTCGATTCATTGATCAAAGCACAACACAGTCCAAGAAGAGCGGCAATCCGCTCCGCCATCATACCTGGCCTTGGCCAGGCTTACAATAAAAAATATTGGAAGATCCCAATTGTGTATGCTGCCCTTGGCATAACCGGGTATATTTTTGTCGACAATCTAAAAACTTACAAAGACCTGCGATTTGCTTACGCCGCCAAGTATAAGGCTTCCTTGCCTGCGTATGATTCCACCAGTTCCTATCCCGGTCCTTACCGGGACTCGACCGATTATTTTAAAATAAAAAAGCGCTACTTGCCCATAGGCATCGAATCATTGAGAGCTGGCCGTGATCAATTCCGGCGCTATATTGATTACTCCGCTGTTTTTATTGTCATCTTTTGGGGCCTGAATGTCGTGGACGCGGTGGTGGACGCGCATTTGAAACCATTTGATATCAGTCCCGATCTGACTCTTAAAGTGAAGCCGGCATATAATCCCATCGCAAAAACAGGTGGAGTGAGTTTTGTTTTTAATTTCAAGCATTGAATTTGATTTCAAAAAAAAAATTTTTGTCGCTCATCGTAATTCTACTTTTCTAGTCTGACTATTTTCTTTATTAATTTTATAATGGCTTTCCCCAAGTGTGGAAAAACTTTATTATGAGTTTCTTAAAACTGTAACGATATTGAATGGCGTTTTCAAATTGTGCAGACATAAATTATGGAAGAATCGAAAGAAATATCGGCCTTATTTCTGTTGATTGATGACCCTGACCAGGAAGTGTTTGATGTTGTCAGTAAAAAGATCGTTGATTATGGCAAGCCCATTATTCCTAACCTGGAACATTTGTGGGAGACAACTCCAAGTGAAGAAACACAAACACGCATCGAGTTATTGATCCATCGCCTCCACTATCGCGATCTTACAGAAGATTTTCATCAATGGAGTGTTTCGGGGCATCACGACCTGATGTTGGGAGCATTGCTGGTTTGCAAATTTCAATATCCCGAGCTCTCCACTACACCCGTTTTGCAGGAAATTGAAAAAGTGCGTCGCAACATTTGGCTTGAATTAAACAATTATCTTACTCCTCTTGAACAGATCAACATTGTCACGAGCATTTTATACAGCTATTACGGATTGAAGGGCGGTGAAACAAACTACCAGGAGGCAAACGAATTTTTGCTGCACAAAGTGTTAGAGGCAAAACATGGCAACCAGATCAGCAACGGAATTTTATACCTGATACTTTGCGAGTTGCTTGATATCCCTGTAAAAGCGATCGGAGTGCCCAAGCAATTTGTGATCGCTTATTTTAAGCCGGGTTATTCTGAAGAAAATCTTCCAAATCCGCTCAATAAGGTCGAATTTTTTATTGATCCAACCTCGGGCCAGGTGTTTACCCAGAAAGATGTAGATAACTATTTCAAGCGCATCGCTGTCCCTACTGTAAGCACTTATTTCAAGCCACAAAGCAACAAACGTATCATCCAGCAATTGCTTGAAGAACTCAGCAAGTGCTTTGATGATGACAAGAATCGCTACAAACAAGCTGAATTACATGAACTCGCCCGGCTTTTAGATTAGTTCCCCTGCTTCCTTTATTTTTGCTCCGTTTT
>VBAQ01000002.1:13786-64185 GCA_005883765.1 Bacteroidota bacterium | reverse complement strand
AGCATGCAGGACAAATCCGAAGCTCAACAGGGACAGGGTTAACAGTAATTCCAATCTTCTCATACTGGGGAACAAATGTACAGAACGATAAAAGGAGCGCTTTATTTTATCGACCGTCTATGTTAAATAACCGACAAAAAGTTTGGAAAAGTCAAAACCGTGTGTGTACTTTGTAGCACAAAGTGCTTTCTATGAGTGAACAAAATCAATCAATGCGACCGGGCGGGTCGCCCGGACCAGCCGACACCTTGCGGGAGATCAGTGATATAAAGCGTATCATGGAGCGATCCTCGCGATTTATCTCATTGAGCGGATTAAGCGGTGTTGCTGCGGGTCTTTGCGCATTGATCGGCGCCTATTTTGCAAACGCCATTCTTGAGGATTATTATTTAAGATACAATCATGGCGTGGGTTACACAGATAAAGATTTTGAAGTATTGAAAGTTAAACTCGTTCTTCTTGCCGGAATAGTGTTGCTGGCCGCTTTGCTCCTTGCCTTTGTTTTCACGTGGAGAAGAGCAAAGCAAAACCATTTGCCTGTTTGGGATCTGACGGTAAGGAAGCTGTTGTGGAATGTTTTGATCCCTTTGGTGGCCGGTGGACTTTTTGTACTGGCTATGCTTCAATATAGTGAATGGCATTTTGTGGCACCTGCGTGCCTAATTTTTTATGGACTTGCGCTGGTCAATGGAAGTAAGTACACCTTGAGTGATGTTCGCTATTTGGGCTATTTGGAAATTATCCTGGGCTTGGTAAATACGCAATTCATTCACTCAGGTTTGTATTTCTGGGCGGTTGGCTTTGGTGTGCTGCACGTCGTTTACGGAGTTATTATGTGGTGGAAGTATGAAAGAAATACAACCCCTATTCCCTAACGCTTGCGCTAAAGCTCGGCCGGCGCCTTAGACTGTGCCCGACGGCGTCAGCGTCGGCGCAAAGGGGAACTTAGGTTGATGCACTCTTTTTATTAAAAAAAGTTCTTTATAAGAAAGTTGATTATAGTGTTACCAGCTTTATTTCATATGGCCGACGATAAATGTCGGCATCCCGACCGAAGCGTCGGTGACTCTTCAACGTTTAGTTCTTTAATGATCAATTATAAAAAATTTACCTCCTTTATGGGAGTTGTTTATGAAAAATCCGATTATTGGTTTAAATAAAATTTTTGATAATCGCGTTCGCCTGGGTGTAATGAGCATACTCATGGTGAATGAGGAGGTAAATTTTAATGATCTTAAACAAATGCTGGAAGTAACAGATGGTAACCTCGCCACACACCTGGTAAATCTTGAAGACAATGGATATATCAAAGTACATAAAGGATTCATCGGTAGAAAAACAAATACAACCTATGCAGTCACCAAGGCAGGAGAAAAAGCTTTCTCCGATCATATTGCTGCCTTGGAAAACGTGATCAAAGGAGTAAAATAATTTTTTTTAACTAATCACTTTGAAATGCAAAGCACTTTCCGCATAGAAAAAAATAAAAGAGCGATCAAGCGATGGCTGGTCTTTTTCATTGCCATGCTGATACTAAGCGGCATTACTGCCATGCCTGCCGAGCAGGAATTGTCGATCGCAGCAAGGTTTTTCGATCCGGATTCTGCAATGGGAAATTGGCTGAATGAAGTCCTCAGTGCTATAAAAAACACGGGTGAAAAATATCCGTATTTGTTTTATGGTTACGACTGGCTGGCCTTCGCTCATATTATCATCGCCATTGCCTTTATCGGTCCTTACAAAGATCCGGTGAAAAATAAATGGGTGATCGAGTTCGGCGCGACTGCCTGTTTACTGATACTTCCCTTTGCTCTTATTGTTGGTTATTTCCGTGGTATTCCTTTTTGGTGGCGGATAATTGATTGTTCATTTGGAATTGCCGGGCTGATCCCATTGGGCATTTGCTATAATAAAATAAATGAAATAGAAAGTTTGTCACGTCAAAATTCGGTGTATGAAAATTAAAATGATATTGCCAGCATTAACGGAAGCAAAAAATCCATATTGGCGACCGATAAAGTACTCTTTATTTCCGCCTCTTGGGCTGGCTACGCTCGCTGCTTATGGCTCAGCTCATGATGAAATTGATTTGCAGGACGAACATGTCGAAAAACTAAATATCAATGATAGCCCGGATCTTGTAGTGATCCAGGTTTATATCACAAATGCATATCGCTCCTATGCATTGGCAGACCACTACAGGAAAAAAGGTGTTTATGTATGTCTTGGTGGCTTACACGTGAGCTCATTACCCGAAGAAGCAATGCCCCATGCCGACAGTATTTTTATCGGTCCCGGCGAGGATATATTCCCACAATTTCTCAAAGACTTCAGGAAAAAAAATCCGAAGAGAATTTATGTAAACGCAAAAAGAGAAATCGATGATATTCCTCCAATAAGAAGGGATCTCATCAAACGCAATCTCTATTTAGTGCCAAACTCCATTGTCGTTTCAAGGGGTTGTCCTCATCACTGTGACTTCTGTTATAAAGATGCTTTTTTTGAAGGCGGCAAATCTTTTTACACGCAACGAGTTGACGCCGCGTTGAAGGAGATTGATTGATGATCATTTGCTCGGTAATTACAAATTCGCTTCCGCACTCTTTGCAGGGATGAAAGGAATGAACAGGGTATTCCAGGGGGCCTCCACTATTGATGCTATTTTAAGAGGCGACCTGATTGAAAAGGCAGCAGATGCTGGTCTGCGGAGTGTATTTGTAGGTTTTGAAACATTAAGCTCGTCCAACCTTTCACAGAGTAATAAAAAGCAAAACCTCGGAAGAAATTATGAAGAAGCCATTCAGCGATTGCATTCTCTCGGGATCATGATCAATGGAAGTTTTGTATTTGGCTTGGATGAAGACGATAATGATGTTTTTAAAAAAACGGTGGACTGGGGGGTTAAAAATGCACTTACAACTTCTACTTATCATATCCTGACTCCTTATCCGGGAACGAGACTTTTCCAAAGCATGGAGAAAGAGAATCGGATCCTCCATCGTCATTGGGATCTGTATGATACCAGGCATGTTGTTTATAAGACAAAAGCCTTATCAACTGTCGAATTAAAACGAGGTTACGACTGGGCTTATCGTTCTTTTTACAGTTGGTCAAATATCTGGAAAGGAAGCTGGCAACATGACAAGTTGAAGCATGTTGTTAAGCATTTCGCGTATGCAGGAGGATGGAAAAAATTTGAACCTCTCTGGAATTTTATTATTAAAACTAAAGGACTAAACAAAATGCTGCCATTGCTGGAAACAATTTTATCTAAAGTTGATAATACCCAGGGTCGACCAGAGAGATCGCCTTTCCCGGCCATTGCTTAAACATTTTAAATGCTCTTAATAACCAAAAAGTCAACACATGAAACAGATATGGTTCAAACAATTCGGTTGGGTTTACATACCCACACACGTCATGGGGATATTTATTACGGTCCTCGCCATTATTTTTTTGATCCCAATTTATATGGCTGTTACACGGAATGGTCATTCAGTAAGTGATGACCTCTATGAAATGTTTGTATATACTACATGCACCGCGTTTTGGTGGAAATGGATCGCCGAAAAAACTTCTTTGGAAAATAAAAATTAATAAGATGGAAACTGTAGCAAACAATATTTGGCAGAAAAGCAAATTGATCGTCAAGGGACTACTCATTGGCGTTCTTGCATTATTACTTTTGATACCGGCTTATTTTGTAGAAAATCTTATCCGTGAAAGGGAAGCGAGGCAGAAGGAAGCATTTACCGAGATAAGCAACAAATGGGCAGACCGACAAAATATTACTGGCCCTGTCTTGGTTATTCCCTATACACGGTCATCAACAGATAATAATGGAAGGCCTATCATCATAAAGTCGTGGGCTTATTTTTTACCCGATGAATTGTCAATTACATCAAGAGTGGCTCCGATAAAGAAATATCGCGGCATTTACCAGGTAATGCTTTATTCTTCTGTTGTTGAGCTAAGCGGACATTTTGCCCCGTTGCCATTGGAAAAATTAAAACTTACTCCGGGCGACATGGTGTGGAACGAGGCTTATGTATGCATGGGAATAAATGACGCAAAGGGTTTGAAAGATGAATTAAGGATAAATTGGAACGATAGCGTTCTATCCTTTATACCGTCGAATGTAAATAACGCTGTGTTTAAAGATTGCTTTGTTTCGCCTGTGTCCATCAGTTCCAACGATGCAACGTCGACCATCAAATTCTCCGGGCAAATTAGCCTCAATGGCTCAGAACAACTTTTGTTTACGCCCGTTGGAAAACAGACAACCGTGCAAATGCAATCAACCTGGCCTGATCCCAGCTTTACAGGTAATCAATTGCCAGACACCTCAGCCATTTCCAAGTCCGGTTTTTTTGCAAAATGGAAAAGTCTTTCTCATACGAGAAATTTTCCGCAAACCTGGAAGGATGATAGTTATAACTTAAGCTCGGCCTCATTCGGTACGGATCTCTTCATCCCGGTCAATGGATACCAGAAAACCATGCGGTCTGTGAAATATGCGATCCTCTGTATCCTGCTAACTTTTACCGCGTTTTTTCTTATTGAAACAAACAACAAAAAATCGGTTCATCCTATTCACTACGCACTCATTGGCTTTGCATTGATTCTTTTTTATACACTATTGTTGTCATTTTCCGAATACATAGGTTTTAATGGGGCATATGCAGTGGCAACATTGGCGACAGTGGCAGTCATCACCTGGTTTGTAAAAGGGTTATTGAATTCTACGAAGCTTTCAATGCTTTTATCGCTCATTCTTGTACTGATGTATTCCTTTGTGTTCACGATCCTGCAACTACAAGATTATGCTTTATTACTTGGAAGCATTGGACTCTTCGCGGCGTTGGCTATTGTGATGCATTATTCAAAACGAGTGCAATGGTAAATTCTCTAAAAAATGAAAGAAATGATAGTTAAACACGAACAATCAAATTCCTTTTCAATTAAAGCAAGACTGAAAAGTTTCCGCTACGCGTTCGAGGGCTTGAACAGGTTTTTCGCTACTCAACACAATGCGATTATCCATTTGTTCATTACGATAACGGTATTGGCAGCCGCCATATTTTTTAGTGTAACTATGGGAGAGCTAATCGCTATCATTCTCGCGACAGGGTTCGTGTGGACAACGGAATTATTTAATACCGCCGTTGAAAAATTGTGCGATATGGTTTCAAAAGATCATCATCCTTCCATAAAGTTCATAAAGGATGTTTCGGCGGCGGCTGTACTAATTTCTGCGTTGGCGGCATTCTTAACCGGCGCAATTATTTTTCTCCCTAAGATACATGTATGAAAAACTTGCCAGTTAAAATAGAAAAAAAGAGCACACCCGTATTTACAATCCGGGATTGGATCTTGATTTCTTCGGCATTCAGCATCGTGTTATTGTTGATCAGGATAATGACGTCAGGCCGGTTCAGTTATGCCTTTCTCGCATGGAATCTTTTCCTTGCTTATGTACCTTTCTTTATATCTGAAGAGATCTGTAAAAATGAAAAGGCGCTGCGGAACAGGATCAGACTGGTCGTTTTGCTGTTTCTATGGATCTTATTCATGCCTAATTGTTTTTACATCCTCACCGATCTTTTCCATTTGCAGAATATGGAAAATGGACATCCCTGGTTTGACCTTACCCTGATACTTTCTTTTGCCTGGAACGGTATCCTGTTGGGCATAATTTCTATTCGCAAAATGGAATTGCTTTTAACAGAGGCGAAAGGAAAATTTGTTTCTGGTCTGGTGATCTGTTTGGTTATGTGGCTTAATGCTTTCGGGATCTACATCGGACGATTCTTACGCTTCAATAGCTGGGACATTATCGTTAATCCTTTTTCATTACTTGCTGAGATTGCCGACATGATCTTTAATCCGTACGATTATCGATATGCATGGGCCATGAGTTTTTGTTTTGCTTTTTTGATGATCATCATCTACTACACGGTCAAAAATCTGGGCGAGATAGGACGCAGGGCGCGCAAAGAAGACGCAGTGAGCGCAAAGAATTCGGATTAAAGAAGATCGCTGCGAACTTTGCATTAGCTCTGCGTTTTTTGCTCAGTATTAGATATTAGGACGCAGAGTGGGCGAACCTGCCGGTAGGCACGGAAGGAAGACGCAGTGAACGCAAAGAATTCGAAGCGATGAAGACAATGCGAAAGCTGCGAGGACAAAAAAATCAGTCAGCAATCAAAAGTCCATACCCAGCGCCACATAAACCTGTGGTTTCCCTTTGAAAAAGCCATTCATTTCCCAGGCTGCATCAAAGCGGACAAAATAACCCAACAAGGTGCTGCGGGCACCAAAACCATATCCGCCTACAAAGGGACCAATGCCTCCTGCTTTTATTCTCACGGTTAAAGGATCCGCGCCATAGATCACAGAAGGCCTTTCAATTTTACTGAATTGACCATTCCACGCAGTACCCAAATCAAAAAACTGTACCACCTGGAAATTTCGGAGAAACGCATTGTTGATTGGCTTATTCAACAACGTCGAGAACAGAGGCATTCGAACCTCACTATTTATAACAATAGCATTATTTCCGTTGGCTACATTTTGCGGGAAACCCCGCATGTTTACTGCTAAAGACTGGTAAGTATAGTCGATGTCGGGAGCCGGAGGATTGGCGTTGTTGAATTTCGGTGCGATCCATCCGTCTACTCCGCCGAGATAATAAATTACTTTCTGACTTCCCCAGGAAAAATCGCCCGCAGCTCTCATGGCCCATATCACGTTGCGGTAAATAGGCAAATAGTGACGTGCGTCAAAACCGGCATTCAATAAAAACTTTCCTTCGGTGCTTGACACGTTGCTCAGTTGGGTATACCAATCAAAATAGGCCTTATACCGCAGTCCCTTCCAAATATTTAAAGTAGGGTTGATCGTATTGTCATATACATATTCGATATCAAACTGGCCAAAAGTTTTTTTGAGGTCAGGTTGTTCTAAGGTATTTTGATCTACTCCTTTTAATATAGAGCGGTCAAAGCGCGGACCGATCTTCGCCCTGATGCTCCGGACGCGATCGAGGGGATATTGCAAATTGATCAGGTAGAGGTTGGAGCGCAGTAATCCCGGGTAAGCAATACTTGGAGGTGGACCAGCGAGAAATCCTACTTTCTCATTTGTTCGGTAAACCATAGCTCCCCAATCCAAGCGCTTACGATAATTCATGAAAGAGAAAAGCACATCATAATTACTCAGGTTGCTGGTCGCCAAACGAAAACCACCCATGAATTTCACATCTTCAAAAAGATCAGCGGTACCCATGCGTATCATGCCGTTGAAATCATCGCCGTTAGAAAGTTGAATGGGTCCACTGCCTCCAGCGTAAGGCTGAAACCGCGTTCCAAAAACTGTATTATTGAAACCCGTTACGGCATAATCGACAAAATATTTTGGAGGGCGATATTCAAACACTTTGGCTTTTTTCAGGATAGGCTCCGGTCCTGTAATCTCTTCGCCTGTAACCACCTTGCCCAACTGCGATGAATCTTTTTTCTCATTCTCGAATTCACTCTTAAAAAAATCTTCGCTCTTTTTTGTGCTGTCGGTTTGTTGCGGTTTTTCAAGTTCTGTCTTGCCTGCTTCGAGACGCTGCTGCTCCATCAGCCGCTTGACATATTCGGTGGGCTTTGCGGCAATGTTTCGACGGCGTAAGGCGTTTTCATCCACACGCAAACGATAAAGAAATTTAAAATTGCCCTGCCTTACTACTTCGCTCACCAGGCTGTTGTCTCCCGCCGTCCTTGTTTCAAGCAAACTGCTTTGGTAATTCGTCAATGGGAAAACATAAGATGAATCATTCGTCACAGACACAAAGCCCACAGAATCGATATCGTTTTTGTTCCATTCCTTCAGCAGACTGTCAACATCGTCCCTTGACGGATTACGAAGCACTTCATCCCCTATGAAGACGAGTGTGTCCAACCCTGCTCTTTCCGTTTTAAAGAAACCCGCATAACGATTATTTATTCCATTTTCATCACTGACGAATGTAAAATGCGTAGTATTATATTGAGAGGGAAAGCGAGCATTGCCGAATTTCAAATCTGTGAGTTGTGAAATTTGTTTGAACTCGGATTGATTCCAGTTGTCCACCATGAAAATATTGAAATGCTTAGCCGGTAATGAGTCGCTGCTGCTGGCAACGGTAGCATTGGGCCTATTGCTGGAATAAATGATGCCCGTTTTTCCAGGGAATGATACGAAGGAAGCGTCAAGATCATCATATACATCATCGGTGACTTGTTGAATAGTTCCCTTGTCAATTTTGTAAACATAAATATCTGACTGGCCTGCCTTCACTGCTGAGAGAATAAGCGTGTTGGCGTCCAGCATATACTTCATGTCCTGCACCTGGTCAAACTGGTGAAGCTCCTGGTCTTTGACGATCTTAATTCTGTTCACCACATCATAAACAAACAATTTCAATTTGCCTTCCGTCCAGTAGATGCAGGCAAGGCGAGTTCCCTTTCCATCCCACGCAAGAATGGGGTAGTTAGGATTTTGTTCATTGTCATTGGCACGAACGCCATATTTCAACAGCACTTTTCTGTTCAAGAAATTTTCCATCAGCACAACGCGGTATTGGCCCTGGCGAAACTCGACGAAGGCATAAGTAAAGCTCCGGGGCTGCGGATTTGCATTAAAGCGGATATAATCTCTTTTGCCAATTTCCCTGGTTACCGACAGCTGTCCTTTGGGCACATTGCGACGACCGCGAATGTCTTTATAATACTTTTGAGTTTCATCTGTCATGAAATCTCGGAGTACCTGTTTGAATTTTTTCTTGGTTACTTTTTGCGATGCGCTGTTTAAGTTTCGATAAATGCGGCTCAGGTACAGCATGTACGTTGTTCTGTTTACACCGTACTTATCCCCGATGTAATGCCAGAACGCATGACCCGCCAACGAGGGTTTTACAAAAGCAAACTGGTAAAAATTATTAAAGTCTCCTGAAAGCAGCGCAGACTTTAATTCGTCATCGAGCTTGGGACTCCACCTTTCGGCCGCGTATTCAATATATCCATCAGTAAGCCACTTGGGCAGGTCGAGCAATGCCTGGTTGGCGGCAAACTCTCCCAGGTCATCACCAAATAAAATATTTTCGACCAGTATCCTGGCAAGGCCCTGCCGTATCTGTAACCTAAGACTATCATGATTGCCACTGAAGTAAACCACCATCTTGTTATTTACAAGCTTGGTTACGCCACCCGTCGTTTGCCAGTCAATACCAAGGCCAATATTTGACTGCCGGTATTCATCAAAATTGTTGTATACCACAATATTTGCACGACGCTGCAATCCGTACTCGACAAATTCCTCTATACCCGGGAGCTCGACTTCGGAAACCTGGGCTACATATTTACCCAACTCCAGCCCATCCTGGCTGAAATAGGTATTAAAATTCTCCGTCTGGTAATATTTCCATTTAAACTTCTGGTATTGGACGCGGTTCTTTCCAAATTCAACCGCACTTACCTGCGCTTGTGTAGTAATTAGAATAGCAACACTAAGAACAGAACTAATAATCTTCTTCATACTGTCTCTTTGTTTCGTATAATCAAATCGTTCTTTCTTTGCTTGCCGCAGCCTCAGCAGGCGCGGGTTTTTATTTTTTTATTCTCCGTGAGACGTGAATCATGAGAACAAGTTTACTCAGAAACTGGCCTTGCTCCAATATCTATCGGATACCGCGATGCTCACGGGCTAAAGTCTGGCAGGTGGTAAAGGTTGTAAATTGCACGTAAAATACAAAAAACCGAAATGTTAACCGTCAAGACATTTAGTTTTAATCCCTTTGAAGAAAATACTTATATCCTCTATAACGAAAAAAAACAGTGTTGCATTATTGATCCCGGCTGTTATTTTCCTGAAGAAAAGAATAAACTGAAGAAATTTATTGAAGATAATGGCCTGGCGCCTGTTCTGCTGCTCAATACCCATTGCCATCTTGACCATGTATTCGGGGATCAATTTGTTCACGACACCTGGAAGCTGCCCCTTCACATACACGAAAAAGAGAAGCCGATGCTGGAAATGGCGTCGGCCAGTGGGCAGGTCTGGCAGCTCCCCATTGAAAATTTTAAAGGCGAACTCAGATTTATCAAAGAAGGATCGACGATAGGGATTGGAACGGATGAACTGGGAATTCGGTTTACTCCCGGCCATTCCCAGGGTCACGTTTGTTTTTATGACGAGGTAGATGGTTTTGCCATCAGCGGCGACGTACTATTCAACGGTAGCATTGGAAGAACCGATTTGCCCGGCGGCGACTTTGATGTTTTGATCAGTAGCATCCAAACACAGCTTTTCACTCTGCCCGATGATACAAAAATTTATTCAGGCCATGGACCAATGACGACGATTAGCCTGGAAAAAATGAATAACCCGTTCGTGAAGTTGTATTAAATTTCTGCTGGTCTAACTGGCGGGTGCCGAAAAAAAACCAAAACGAACTTAAATGAATTCCTCAAAAAAAGGACTTGGAATAATCATTATTTTGGCTCCGTTTATTTTCACGTGTCATTTTTTGGAAGAATCGCCGGGCTTTGTGGACTGGTTCAATGCTCATGTTGGCCGCGGAATCACCACGGGCCTTTTTTGGAATGTGAACAGTACAGTGTTGGTGATCACGTTAATTGTAATGCTGATCGAATTAATTGAACCCTCCGGTTTTTCAGCCTCACTTATCATTTTATGGCTTAGTTTTTTAATGTTCGCCAATGCCATTTTTCATATTACAGGTGCTATTGCGGATCAGCACTACACGCCAGGCCTGATCACGGCGATCGCTTTGTACCTTCCATTTTATTTGTTCGTTGTCATTCGCCTGGTAAAAAAGAAAAGACTTAACCTGATTTCGACCTTCGTTCTTGCCATCTTTGGCTCTGCACCCATGCTCATCCATGGGTACCTAATTGTATTTCGGGGGAGCAGACTCTTCTGAACGAGGCCCAATTTCCGCAACATGGCATAATTTTTTTATTGCATAGTAATAAAGAAAATCAACTATGCCCTTACCTATTGAAAAGAAAATACATAATTACGTTGAAGAAAAACATCTTTTCTTCTCAACATCGGTTGACTTTTATTTGAAATGGTTACCCTATGCGACGGTTTTTGGTTTTGGCCTCGCCGGAGTAAGGACGAAATCTGGTTGGAAAAAACAAGTTGTGATCGCTGCGGCGACAGATGCCATCAGGTACTTAATAACTGACAACCTGAAGAAAATTGTTGCAGAACATCGGCCGGCGCCGCAAACGGGCAATCGATCGTTTCCTTCGGGTCATACCTCTTCATCATTCGCGGGCGCTGAATTCATGCATAAAGAGTTAAAGACTTCAATTCCCATACTTAGCTGTGCGGGTTACCTTGGTGCAACAGCAACCGGTGTTATCCGCATATACAAGAACCGGCATTGGCTCAGGGACATTGTCGCGGGAGCTGCGATTGGAATTCTTTCTGCAAAGCTGGCTTATTTATTAGTGGAGAGGTTTTGGAAAAGAAATAAAAATGAGTCGGGGAACGCGGATCCGAATGTGATCGAAGAGAAAATGGAAGCCGAATTTGTATGACGGGTTGCCCATCAGGCAACTTTCGGGGTAAGATATTTTCCAAAAAATGGTAATCTCTGAAATTCCTTTCTCTCAATTTTTGAAATAAAAATGACAAACAGCGCCAACAAGATTGTGGCCGAGCCAACATCAAATAGCCAATTGTGTGAGATCATTAACAAGCCGCGGTGTAATAAATATAGGAGGGATACGATCACGAGGTAAGCGATCAGTTTCTTTTTGGCATAGGGCACGGGATAATACTTCTGTCCATAAATATAACTGGTGATCATCATGAACAAATAGCAACTAAATGTTGCCAATGCCGCACCGAAGTAGTGAAGCCTGGGAATTAAAAGGATATTGATCACAATGGTGATCACCGCGCCAGTGAAGGTGATCACGGCGCCATACATATTTTTGTTGGTGAGCTTGTACCAGATGCTCAGATTATAATAAATACCAAGAAAAATATTTCCCATCGCGAGAATAGGTACAATGTACATTCCTTCTCCCCACTCCCGCGATTTGCGCGTGATAACCCATTGCAACACGTCCCGATACAATCCAATGAATAAAAACATGAAACAGCAGGCGATCACAAAAAACTTCATTACCCTGGCATAGATCTGTTGTGCATTTTCTTCTTTGGAGCGATTAAAGAAGAAAGGTTCTGCAGCCATTCGAAAGGCTTGTATCATTACTGTTACCATAACGGCCAGCCTGTAGAGGTTGCCAAAAACTCCAAGCTCTTTATCGGCCTCCGCTCTTGGCAAATCGACAACGTGGCGGTAAACCAGGCGACTTAACATGTCATTTACCATCCCCCCCAGGCCGACAATGATCAAAGGATAGCTATATCGCATGACCCTTTTCCAAAGGGCGATGTCAAATTCAAGGCGCAAATCCCTGAATTCCTTCCACAACAATAAAAATGTAAAAATGCTGCCGCAGACATTTCCAAGCAGGTAGAAACTGATTGGGTCAGTGTCAATATAAATGAACCGGATAACGCTATTGGGATGCGTTTGCAAGTAACGGGGAAAGATGCCAAGAAAAAGGACAACAACAAAGATCGTCATGACAATTCCCGCAACGCGGACAAATGCGTACTTCCTGGGGCGACCTTCCTGGCGCAATCTTGCAAAAGGAAGAGTCGCAAGCGTATCAAAAAAAAGTATCCAGCACATCCACATTACGTATTGAGGATGCTGGTCAAGCCCTGCAAGATTGGAAATGTCTGTTCTAAAAAAATAAAGACAGATAGAAAATAAAATAGTCGTAAAAAATATGGAAAAAGAAAGAGTGCTGTATAAATGCCGACGCTTTTCTTCCTGCGAAAACCGGAAATAGGCCGTTTCCATGCCATAAGTAAAAAGAACATTCAAAAAAGGGATGATCGCATATACCTGTGTCAGGTCGGCCGTTGTGCCCGGTTGTTTGAAAATAAATGGCAGCGATAAGTTCATTAGGTAACCCAGGAAACGATTGGCGATTGTTGGAATGCCATACCAAAGGGTTTGACCGGCAAGTTTTTTTATTCCACTCAAGGGATTGGAGATTTCGGGAGCAAAAATAGCTTTTGAAAGCGGATTTACTAAGGCTGCGCCGGTTTTAACACGATTGCAACCCTTTAAAGATGGTATATCTTTATAAAAAATTTTGCCATGAGAAAGATCAAACTAACCATCTGCTTCATTTTCTTTCTTGCATTTGTCGGCAAATCCCAATCGTATGAAGGAACAGTAGGGTATCAAAAGAAGGATGAAAAGGCCATCATCATTGAATTCCCTTATCCCGCTTCGGTGGTTGAAGATGCCATCATTGATAAAATGGAAAAGCTCGGATTCAAGAAAAAAGAATCAAAAGGATTTCTAGTTTATAAAAATGCAGTTCTGCCTGACATCAGTTCCGAACCTGCAGATTATATGATCAAGGTAGAAAGAAAAAGTCGTAAGGATCGGGATGAATCCGTTGTCTACCTGCTGGTCAACCGCAACGAGGAGAATATTATTGCAAGGAGTGACGCACTGGTGAACAGTAATGCAAAAACTTTTCTCAACCGTCTCGCTCCCGATGTAGATGCCTTCAACCTGGAAGTACAGATCAAGGACCAGGAAAATACCGTTTCGAAAGCGGAAAAGAAGTTAAAAGATCTGCAGGATGACCAGGAAAGTATGGAAAAGAAAATTAAGAAATTGCAGGATGATTTGAAAGAGAACGCAAAGGATCAGCAAAACCAGCAAAAAGAAATTGAAAAGCAGAAACAAGCATTGGAGTCTTTGAGAGCAAAAAGAAAGAGCGCTTGACGATTATTGTGGTTTTGAAAACCGTGGATCATGTAAAATGGTTGAATCGCTTAGGGTTTTGAGGAAGGAAATCAAATCCGTTTTCTCTGTAGCCGTGAGTGGAATTTTATTTACCAGCAAGGCATCAAGGGTTGCGCTGCTTTGGATTCCCGATGAATAATGATTCAGGACCTGCAATAGAGTATTGAATCTTCCGTCGTGCATATAATTGGCGGTGAGGTTTACATTGCGCAATGACGGGACTTTAAATTTTAATGAATCTTCGCTCTTGCCGGTAACTCTCATCCTTCCAAAATCATTTAATTCCGGATTAACGGGCAGGCCATTATTCCGATAACTATAATCGGTGAACATGGGTTCAGGATGACAAGTCGCACATTTAGCCTGGTAAAGCTGGTAACCGCTTTGCTCGGATGCTGTGAATGTTGCCTGCCCTTTTTTGTAGAGATCATATTTAGAACCAGACGAAATAATGGTACCGGTAAACTGTGCCAGCGCCCTAAGGATCTTGTCCTCTGTTGGAACAGGAACTCCAAAAGCAGCTTTGAACATCTGTCGGTACTGTGTGTCGCTTCCAAGTCGGAAAATGATCGTGAAAAAATTTTCCGCCATTTCATTATGGGTGAGGATCGGTTGAGTGGCCTCAGTGTATAAAGATTTAAATCTACCATCCCAATGAAGTTCTTTTTGCCAGGCAAGATTAAAAAGTGGTGGAGCATTTCTTAGAGTATGAGAAAAATTATAACCGTGACTCCTGTCATGTTCATAGGTTCCGAAAATAGCGATCTGCTGATGACAGGAAGCGCAGGGAAAATTGCTATCCCTTGAAAGCCGGCCATCATAAAATAATTTTCTTCCTAATTGAAAACCTTCCTCGGTCAAAGGATTGTCAGTGAATTTATAATTGGGATCAGGAAAGCCTGCCGGGATGATCTGTTGAAGCGGGGTGGTTACATGTACGATATCATGTTTATTACACGAACCAACCAAATAAGATACTGCGATCAGGCATATAACTAGAATAAATATGGTCAGCCATTTCCGCTTCATAAAATACGAACCTGAAGTTACAATTTTATTGACGCTAGTTGCACGAATTTATGACACGAATTACTCGAATTAAGGCGAATTACCCCTTTCCGCGATTGAAACTAAAAATCACCAGGATTAAATTTTCTGCGATGTGACTTGATTTCAGCATTTCTTTTTTTCCACTCTAATCTTTTTTCCTTTGATTCTTTATTGGGCTTGGTTGCTATCCTTGGTTTTTTCTTTTTTAGGGCATTGTAAATAAGTTGGTTTATTTTTTCAACGACCTCCTCTTTATTGGCCAATTGTGTACGATGTACCTGGGACTTGACCTGCAGGTAACCGTCTGAGTTGATGCGATTCGATAATTTTTCCCGGAGAATCTGTTTTTGCTCATCGGTGAACAGGAAAGACGATTCAATATGAAAAGAACCGATAACGGCTGTTTCTACTTTATTTACATTTTGTCCTCCCTTACCGCCACTGCGCGTCGTTTGAAAATTTATTTCGGTAGAAATATCGATCATGCAAACAATGTTAACACGAATTAAAGCGAATTAAACGAAATGAATGTTTTTATCTAAAAAAAAAATTGTGTAATTAGCTTAAAATTCGTGTATTGAAATGCGTGCGGTCATCCAACGAGTAACCAGGGCCAGTGTAACCATTGATGGAAAAGTCCATGGTCAAATTGCTGATGGCCTTCTTGTGCTGGTTGGTATCGAGGATGCGGATACAGCAGAAGATATCAAATGGCTAAGCAATAAAATAATTAATCTTCGCATTTTTAATGATGAGCACGGAGTGATGAACATTTCATTGAAGGATGTGGATGGAAACATTCTTTTGATCAGCCAGTTCACTTTACATGCCTTTACAAAAAAAGGCAATCGACCCTCATACATCAAGGCCAGTAAGCCCGATGTTGCGATTCCCATTTATGAAAAATTGATGCGGCAATTATCAAATGATGTTGGCAAAGAAATTCAAACCGGAATTTTTGGAGCTGACATGAAAGTTGAGCTGCTAAATGATGGACCCGTAACGATTGTAATTGACACAAAGAGTAAAGAGTGATTATAACACGAATTTTAAACGATTACACGAATTATGGCTGAAATCATTTTAAAGGAAGAATCTTATAAGATAGTGGGAGCTTGCATGGAAGTTCACAGGGAGTTGGGGATGGGCTTTAAAGAAGTGATCTACAGAGACGTATTGGAAATTGAGTTTAATAATACTAAGATTCCTTTTAAACGGAGAAACCATATACAATTCGATATAAAGGAAGAATTTTACCAAGAAAATATTTTGCAGATTTTGTGGTTTTTGATTCAATAATATTGGATGTAAAAGCAGCCTCCGTTATAGTAAATCCTTTTATGTATCAAACCATCAATTACATGAAAGCGTCAGGAATTAAGTTAGGGATAATAGCCAACTTTGGAGGGAAATCACTCTCCTATAAAAGGGTGGTCTTTTAATTCGTGTAATTCGATATAATTCGTGTTATTCATGCACCCCGATCTTCTCTGTATACCTCTTTCCCCCTTCAAGTTGCAGCATCATAAAAACATATTTTTCCTTTGACGGGATGATAAAGTTATAAGAGGGGGCTTGTAGACTGGCCTGCTCAATAAAACGGTTACCGCTTGCCGTCCACACAATGATGTTGTTGATATTTTTATTGCTTTGAATGGTGATGCGCTGCCCGTTGGTTAAAATCCGGAATGGCTTGATTAAATTTTTTTCTGCGACGGTTGATTTTGTTTTTGGCCCTGGGTCTTGCGCCAATGAAAAACTTGCAATACACGTAAACGCAGCAATAGCCGCAATTTTACGGACGGTGAGATACATCATAGAATACCAAATTCAAGGTTAGTAAGATTGTTTGCAGTTTTCAAAAAGGGCGGGAAGTTTCAAACGCCAATAATCATGCTATATTGCATGAAGCAAATTAAAAATTTTGTTATGACTTTGCAAGAGGCGCAGAAGAAAGTTGATCAATGGATCAAAACAACCGGGGTTCGTTACTTCAGTGAGTTGACCAATATGGCGATTCTAACAGAGGAAGTAGGAGAGGTCGCAAGATTAATGAGTCGAATTTATGGAGATCAGTCTTTCAAAGAAACAGATAAGCAAAGAAAGTTGAGTGATGAATTGGCCGACGTTCTGTGGGTGGTCATCTGTATCGCCAATCAAACTGGTGTCGATCTCACTGAAGCCCTGGAAAAAAATTTTGAAAAGAAAAATACCAGGGACGCGCAAAGGCATCAACATAACGAAAAGTTGGTACCCCCAAGTCCTGGAGGAGAATAACTATTTTAGCCGCATTAATGACCGAATCCTTCAACAAATTCACGAAATGCAATCAATACTTTGGCGCCAAAAGCTCTGTCAAAACTTATATTTTTCCGCTCTTTTGGCACTATGTATGATGATTTAATCGCATGGACATTTTCCCGCTTATGGCCCCAAGAAGAACATGGAAAATAATCAAAAGATCGTTCGCTGATTTTTTTGCCTACAATGTTTTAAAGCTCAGTGCATCGCTCGCCTTCTCGACCATATTTTCTTTGCCCGGTTTGCTCATCATCATTATTTGGTTCAGTAATATTTTTTATCGGCGGGAAGTAGTCGAAGGTTCGCTGTACGGACAAATGGCAAAATTTATCGGAACAGATGCAGCGGCAAGCATCCAGGAGACCATGCGTAATTCACTGGCTTCAGGAGGTAGTCATTTTGCAACCATTGTCGGCTTTGCGGCCCTGATCATCGGTGCTACGAGTGTATTTGGTGAAATACAGGATTCCATCAACCTGCTCTGGAGATTAAAAGCCAAACCTAAAAAAGGTACCGGGTGGCTTCGGCTTATCATTAACCGCCTGCTTTCGTTCTCGATGATCATCAGTCTTGGCTTTATTCTTCTCGTTTCACTTGTTATTAACGGAGCCATGGATATTCTCATCAATCACCTTTTAAAAAATTTTCCAAATGTCACTGTGATTGTTGCGTATGTGGTGAACGTTATTCTCACTTTTTTTATCACTGCTTTTATTTTCGGACTTATATTCAAAGTGCTTCCAGATGCCCGTATAAAATGGAAACATGTAAGGGCAGGAGCATTTACCACGGCAGTGTTTTTTATGCTCGGGAAATTTCTGATCAGTTATTACCTGGGTCATAGCACGATGTCAACAGCCTATGGCACGGCCGGCTCGGTCATCATTGTTCTCTTGTGGGTGTATTATTCTTCGACCATTCTATATTTCGGTGCTTCATTTACCAGGGAGTTTGCTATTGAAACGGGCTCTCAAATCTATCCTAACAATTACGCGGTTTGGGTTGAACAGGTGGAAGTGGTGTCGAAGAAGCCGCTCTCAGAGCAAGTGTGATAGCTCGTCAAACGTGAGACGTCAAACGGGAATTCGCCATTTTCACATTCACTGCCGACCATGCAACGCTGTCGTGAAATGTCAACCTCGAAAGCAGTCTTTTCACGATTCACTTCTCACGTTTCACGTTTTTCACTTCTCACGTTTCACAATTATCTTTGCGCCCTATGGCAACAGATGCTAACAAATTCCAGGCGATTATTTCTCATTGTAAAGAGTACGGATTTATTTTCCCAAGTAGTGAGATCTATGAAGGACTCCAGGCCGTGTATGATTATGGCCAATGGGGCAGTGAGTTGAAAAAAAATATCAAAGATTATTGGTGGAAGAGCATGACTCAGCAATATGAAAATATTGTTGGCATTGATGCTGCTATTTTTATGCATCCCACCACCTGGAAAGCAAGCGGCCATGTTGACAATTTCAATGATCCAATGATCGACAACAAGGACAGCAAAAAAAGATATCGTGTTGATCACCTGATCGAAACCAAAGCCGAAGAAATGCGCAATGATGGTCGTAATGATGAAGCCGATGGTTTGCTGGATGAAATGGATAAATTGATAGCAAAGGATGATTTTGATGGTTTAAGACAGCTTATCATCAATCGCGGAATAAAGTGCCCCATAAGTAAAACGTCAAACTGGACGGAGGTCCGTCAATTCAATCTTATGTTCTCTACCCAGATCGGGAGTGTGAGCGATGAATCCAGCGAAATTTATTTACGACCGGAAACAGCCCAGGGAATATTTGTGAATTTTTTGAACGTACAAAAAACCGGTCGCTTAAAAATTCCTTTTGGTATCGCGCAAATTGGAAAAGCGTTCAGAAATGAGATCGTTGCCCGCCAGTTTATTTTCCGCATGCGTGAGTTTGAACAAATGGAAATGCAATTCTTTTGTCGGCCGGGAACACAAAAAGAGTGGTTTGAATACTGGAAAGGGGAGAGACAGAAATGGCATTTGAGTTTAAGCATTCCCGAATCAAAATTCAGGTGGCATCCACATGCTAAACCGGCATTTTATGCAGATAATGCGGGTGATATTGAATATGAATTTCCTTTTGGATTTAAGGAAGTCGAAGGAATTCACAGCCGCACAGATTATGATCTTAAGCAACACCAGGAATACAGCAAAAAGAAAATGCAATACTTTGATTCAGAAATAAACCAGAATTACATTCCTTATGTTATTGAAACTTCTATTGGTTTAGACAGAACGATTTTGATGATGCTGAGTGAAGCTTATGCCGAAGAAGATCTGAGCCTGCCTACCGGACAGGCAGGCACTGCTGAAAAACAAGACAGCCGTGTGGTATTGCGATTCCCGTCCAAAATTGCACCGATGAAATTGGCCGTGCTGCCATTGGTAAAAAAAGATGGCTTACCAGAGATTGCAAGAAAGATCATGGACGATTGTAAATCTCATTTCCGCTGCTTCTATGAAGAAAAAGATACGATCGGAAAACGCTATCGTCGAATGGATGCAATTGGAACTCCTTTCTGTGTAACCGTGGACCAACAGACAAAGACAGATGACACGGTGACGATTCGTTATCGCGACACCATGCAGCAGAAAAGAATTCCGGCCAACAAAGTGAGAGAAATAGTTCAGCAGTCCATTCAATGAGCGCTTTTCAACTTAACAAAATTTTCAGGGATTAATCCTTTACTTTGATTTGTCGTCATAACCATTAACCTTAAAACTGTTTTATGAGAAAAGAAACACTCTTAAGCTGCGCATTGGTTCTTACCACTACCTTCTCTTTTGCTCAAAGAAATAATTCACGTTCGGATGAGAAATTTTCGGGACAGACCTCTTTCTACGCGGAACTCGGTGGGCCGGGCATTCTATTTTCCGCAAATATTGACAGACGATTTACGAAATCAAACTTAGGGTGGGGTGGAAGGATAGGAATTGGATTTGTATCTGGCTATCTCGACAGTGACCCGTACTATTATGATAGGCCGACCACTGTCGTCACATTTCCTGTGCAGGTGAATTATATTTTTGGCAAACCAACTTCTCCACACAGTTTTGAGGCCGGTGCCGGCTTTACTGTTGCGGGTAAAAAGCTCGGAGTTTTTGATTTCTATGACAGTACGAGATCCTCTTTTTTTGTTACTGCGTCTTTTATGTATAGACGGCAGCCAGTTAATGGGGGCTTTTCATGGAGAATAGGATTTACCCCCCTGATCGCGCAAGGCTATATTCAGCCTTCAGGTGCCGTAAGTGTAGGATATAACTTCTAAGAATTTTTTTTGTTGTCTGGAATTTGCAAGGACGAACTATGGACTGGTCTTTTTCAGGCGGGTAAGTTTTTGACAATGGCAAATGAAGGTACAAACAACACCGGGAAAGAATCGAAGCACTTAAATCTCTATAAAATATTTAATCATCGGGATCTCTTCGAGGTTCCTTTTTTATTCCATTGAATTTGTCAAAGAGTACTACGAGCCATCTAACTGCTGATTAGAATTTAACCAAGCGCCTCATTAACATATTTCAAATTCATCATTTTCTAAGAAACACGATGACAGTTGTAAACGTATTAGGTAAGTGTGATGTGTTGATACCTCCGGCGATCATGGCTCAATCCTTGATGAATTATTATTTAAAATGAAACACTATGAAAAAGACAATGTTTTTGATCCTATTCTGTGCCGGCACGATCATGATGTATGCGCAACAACACAGGTATGATCGTAACAGGCCGCCGGATATGGTGATCCGGTCTTATCAAAAAGAATATCGGAACTACGACCATAATCCGACATGGGATATGCAAAATAACCAGTGGCACACCCGGTATATGGACAAGCAAAACGGTAACAGGAATGTAGACGTGTATTACGACAAGTCCGGCCGGCATGTTCAGACAGGAAGGGAGTGGGACCCGATCAAACTTCCGCCAATGGTTAGGGATCAATTAAGCCGAAAGTATCATGAAGAAAATTATTCAGCATACAGGATTGAAAGGCCCGGAAAACGTCCGTTCTTTCAAATAACTCTCGGAGCTAATAACAAAAATGTATACATGGATGACCGCGGTCGCGAAGTAAGATATTATTAAAGTATCCTGTTGAAAACCTAAAAGGAATCTTCACGAAGATTCCTTTTTTATGTGATCCGTGATAGCAACACGCCGATGTATACCATAATCAACGATATGAGAAGCAAAATGCGTCCTGTCCATCGATTGATCAGTTTCAGTTTTGCTTTTTGTTCTTTTTGCATTTGGCCAAGAATTTTCTTTCCCGCAACTAAGTCGTGGGTCAGGCTAATGAGCACAAGCGAAAAAAATAAAATGATCTTTATGATCACTAGCTGGCCATAATGAGTTTCATTGAAAAACTTCCAGGAAAATTGAATGTCTTTGAAATACATGTTCAGGAAGCCGGTCACAAGCATCATCGCTAAAACGATATATCCGTAAAAACGAAATTTCAGTCCTGTGGCCATCAATAATTGACTACGCTCATGATTGTTCTTGATAGCTGGCAACAACACAAGTGGAAAAAATAGCATTCCACCTATCCAGAATGTAGCGCCGGCAATATGCAGCCATGTGCTGATATAATACCATATACTCATGACAGGGACGACGTACTCAAGACGAACAAGCCGAACAAATGTAATTGCGGGATGAATACGAACGTCAGCCCCAGCAGTTGTAAATATGCGGTGATTCCACAGTTGGTCTTTTAAAATCCCAGGGTTCCGCCGATAATTGCAGCACGAATTTCCTATCTTCAATATGTTTCCTCAATCAAAAACTGCTTTATGAAAAAGATAGTTCTCCTCACAACTTTATTATCATCCCTAACCACGATTGCTCAGATTGATGCACGGCTTTTTCGCTTTCCCCATGTGTCTGCGACCCAGATCGCATTTGTTTATGGCGGAGATATCTGGATTGTGCCAAAGAGCGGTGGTACAGCGAACCGTATTACATCTTCTACCGGCGAAGAAAGTTATCCAAGATTTTCTCCCGATGGCAAAACGCTTGCTTTTTCAGCGACGTACGATGGCAATACCGATGTATACACGATGCCTGTAACTGGCGGCATTCCTGTGCGACTTACCCGATTTGGTGATATTTTCTACCGTTCCTTTTTTTAAATCGAAGACAAGCACATTTCAATCCTTCTTACAGCAATTTTGATAATACATGGATCTATCCCAACTTTGGCATCCCGACGGGAAAAGAATATTATTTGCCGTACAGGAAGCCTTGAGACTTGTTAAAGAAAAGCCGAGAATGATTTACCCAAGGCCCAAGTTTGAAGACAGAAGTGCAAAGGGTTTGAAAGAAGCATTTTGATATTTGCTGAACTAGCGTTCGGCGGCTTGGTGCCTGCACGTGTGTAAATATTTGCTCAAAGATCAGTAGGCCTTGATTTTTTTATACGCCTGGTCTTCTGCGGAAACAATATATCATGGGCGGTTTCGTATCCATGTTCAGCTACCTGTTCAGCTTTTAGTTCGTTTATGACGTTTTTTTTGTGCCGGCGCAAGAGGTAAATAGCAATTCTCGTAAGAGCAAGCAGGCTAATTCCGGCTATCAATTTTTTGCGGCTCATTTGTTTTTGACAAACAAAAACAAATAGCATACCGCAAAGAAGACCTTTAATCCGGCAGCGGTTTTACGAGAATATTTTTAAAATATATTTTGCTGTTGGGGTCATGACCTTGTAGTGCAAAGGTGCCACTCGACAGTACCCGTCCTTCATTTCCAGCTTCCCTTTTTACATTAACGGGTTCCGTGTAGTCCACCACTGTTTTATCGTTCAGTTTTATAATTATTCTTTTTCCTTCAACCCTTATGTATTCAGTAAACCACTCGTTATCCTTTACAAAAACATCTTTTATATCCTGGATGGCATAAAGACTGCCGGTTCTGCGCCAGTCGGTGTGTGAATTGTTTACTTGCGCCTCGTAACCTTTTTTTGGCCAGCCGCCTTCCTGGTAGGCAGTATGAAAATAAATGCCGGAATTGGAACCCGGAGTTGTCATTACATCTGCTTTAAATTCAAAATTTTTAAAATTGTGTTGGTGCACCTCACCGTCGTAAAATAAATGAGCCGTGGGGCCATGCGCCACGATCATTCCATTTTCAATTGTAAATGTGCCTGCATTTTCTCCAACTTTCCACCCGGCCAGGCTTTTCCCATCAAATAAAGAGATCCATCGATCCTGGGAACTGGTGCGCACGGCATTACAAAGCAATAAACATGCAATCAGAGAGCACCAATAAATAGATTTCCTCATGTAAGTGTGATTTTAAAATGGGTCATAGAAAAATGAAGCTACATTTTTTAATGCAAAACTGTATACTTTAGAAATTACGGGGCCAACTGTAGTAATTCTATTTGATTTTTATTGCGATAAATAGCAATCCCCGAAAATATTTTTTGTTACCTGAATTGATAAACAAGTGCCGGTTCCAGGTGATTATAATTGTATTCTAGATTGAAACCTAATTTATTTGTTTCTGGAGCTTTGAGTTTCGCATAGCGATGATAATTGTCCACAACATGTCTGCCGGTAAAATACCCCAGCGCTGCGCCGGCAATCACATCGGTAAGCCAGTGCCTGTTTTCTGTAATTCGACTGAGACCTATAAGTGAAGCAACACTATAACTTAATATAGGAACCCATTTTATGTTTTTGTATTCCATCGCAAATGTTGTGGCCGCAGCAAAAGCCACTGTAGTATGACCTGAAGGAAACGAACTGTTGATCTTTTTGCCATTAATATCACGCCCCGATGGTGCAAAAGGACCTTTGAAAACAGGTTCTGCCTCTCCATTGGGACTCGTATAAACAGTTGGTCTTTGCCTGCCGGTTAAAAATTTCCCCACCGCCTCCATGGCTCCGGCAGTAAGATAAGATTGCGTGGCAAGTAAGGTAGTTGTCTTCATTTTGTCGTTCTTAAAAATAAAACCATAAGTCCCAAATGTTGCCAACACATATGCCTCGTAGGTACCGCCAAATCGTGTTACATATTGACCGATGTTATGTACCGAAGCATTATTTGCTGCTAACTTAACAGACCACTTTTGCACCGGTTCATCAGCCGCGGTGAGGGCAAGCTCCGTGAGCACAAAGCCTCCAAATTTCAACCAGTCTTTTTTCTGGAAATGAAAAGGCGCAGTAAACTCCTGTTGAAGATCACTTCCAAGAAGAATAAAATAGCTACGAAAAGTTATTTTCGTTTGTTCGTTATAGGCAGAAGGATTTGTAACATTTTTCTGTGGACCATTCTTACTGGCCTGGAGGCTGTCCAGTTTTTTAACTAATGTATCAGTTTTTTGGCTATAGCTGAGAGTGGCAACGACTAAGCCTGCTATTAGTAATACCATTCTCATAATCCATGCTTTAAAAACTTGCAATAAAGATAGTGCCGAAATGCATATTTATAATGAATATACCAACTTATTCGGGCGAGAATCGCATAAACGAAACGTGGGTGTCTGATTCTAATGTTGATAACGGAAGTTAAGAAATCTGTCACGATCGTTTAGCTAACCTTCACAAAAACCCCGCAATTGCGAGGTCTTAAATCCTGATTCAATTACTACCTGCGGCGGTTGCCGATGATAAGCTGAATTGAAAGTCCGATTATCGCCTCCAGAGCCTAATAATTGATTGGTTCAGTCCCCTTAAGCTCCTTGTATTGAGAACACAGCTTTTATTTCCCGTTGCCCTGCACCCCTCCAAATAGCGATTCCGGTGTTGCTAATCGCAATACAAATTCTCTGAATAAAATCGCGAGAGGACTAGTTGACGCAGCCTTAATTTACAGACCTTTTTCATTGAGCCATCTCAACGCATATTCAGCGATCTCATTCCATCCATGATCAAGAGCGAGTGAATGGCCGCGATTTGCAAACGATTTTAGCTCTGTTACTGCCGCTGATCTCTTGTACTTATTGAATGTGGCCCTGCAAAGTACCGGGGGAACAATGTGATCCTTGTCTCCCGAAGTGATCAGCAACGGACCTCTTGTCGAGTTGGCAACATTCACTTTATTTTCAGCATTGGGATTTAACGTGGCGAATGCCACCTGGAAAAGGGGACGTGCGGGGGAAGGTACCGTATATCGTTCGTACAATTGTCTTGATTCACCTTCTGGTATGGCATTGGTAAAACTATAGCGAAATTGTTTGTGAGTCAACGAAACCGATTTGCTAAGATTAAAAGGATTTCCCAACACTGCTAAGGAAGCTTTAAGTGCTGAAAAGGGCAGCTGCCAAACTCCTTTTATGGGAGCAGGATCGATCGCAATTCCTGCCGCCGCATTACCCCGACCAAGAAGTATTTGCACCATCAGCCCACCGAACGAGTGTCCAATGAGTATTGGTTTTTCGGGCAACGTTGCAATCACCCTCGCATAGCCGTCTGCAACTTCTTTTATGCCATGATTGGCGATGGCTTTCGTATTGCCCCGTGATTCCTCAACGGTAGCGCCATCACCAGGCCAGTCAGGATTTAAACATTCATAACCATGTTGAGCAAAAAATTGCATCCAGGGTTTCCATGTGCTGGAATGCATCCACAAACCATGAATGAATACGATTGGATTCTTAGCCATGATCTGATTTTTTAAAAGTTAAGACCTGTAAGAGGATGCAATTTATCAAGGGCCCGGGACCAGCACAAAATTTATTTCCGAAAGATTTGCCATCCTATAAGATTGTTTGTTACCAATCAGGATGGCAAATCATTACTAAGCAATTGGCCTATTCAAATCCTTACGCCGTTTCCTCTTCGACAAAAGTGTTACGGTTGACCTGGTAGACTTTTGATTTATTTGCTTTTTTGCTGATGATCTCAAAAATCAATCTATCATCACCAATTTCATCTGTATTTAGCAAAAATGTTTTGGTGAAATTGCCACCTTTTATATTTTCCCGGTAGATAGTGTTGTTGAAATCGTCCCTGATGATGATGATAAAGTCATCATGTTTGGCATTGCCGGTAAACGTGAATTGAAAAACCGGCTGGTCTTTGATCCATCTTATTAATTTCATTTCTACCGGAACTTCGTCGTAACCCTCACCGCTTCCTGCGGCAAGCGCCGTAGAGGTAGAAAAGACGGTGAAAAAAGCAATGACGACAAGACGTTTGTTTAAAAAAATTTTTTCCATTTTCAAATATTTTTAGAGTCAATAATTTTTTTTTTGAAAATTCATTCGGGCAAACAAGAAAAATTTGACGTGGCAGACAAATTTTAGAATCAATTCTTACAGCGAGGAACAATTGGTATTTGTCATAATTTGATGTTGTAAAATTAGATGGCTGCCCTAGATACGACAAACAAGGTTAGTTCTCTTTAAAGATGTCCAACCATGAGAAGTCCGTCATAAACAGTTAACGGCCAGCGTGAATGGCCTAAATATCTGCGGACGCCCAAAGTCGCTTTATTAGCGAAATACATGATCATCTGTGAGTGATTTTTTACTTATTCTTATTTTTATATCTAAAAGCACATGAAATATCTTTTCACTGTTATTCTCACATTCGCTTTCGGTTTGGCGTGCAAACAAAAAGTATTATCTGGCGCTGAATTGGAAAACCGATTGATAAAAACGATGCAGGATTATCTCAATAAAACGGCTAAGCCAGGTGTAACGTATGCAGTAAAAGATGTGACTTTTTTTGCCGACCAAAAGAAAAAACAATATAACTGCGAGTTCCGCGTGAACATGCATGTCGATAAGATAGATACAACTGGCATCATGACCGCCAATATCCCCAACGATTTTAGCAGCGTGGAACGAAAACAATAATGAAAATGTCAGGAAACAGCTGAACTGAATGGCGAGTTATGTATTTTTTTAAAACAATCTTTCCTGAGGCGGATGAAGACCAAGTAACCGGATATAAATAGTTGTTTGTGCTCTATGGTGCGTTTGGTGTTCAAAAGCTTTTAGGAGCCACGCGAATTTTGTTTCTTCCCAATTATAAAATTTTACTTTTTCGTTAAGTGAAGCCATATCCATTTTTTTGAGACCGTTAATTGCAAGATCATAGCTTGCAGTAACATAATACATCACTGAGTCTTTTGTTTGCGCCGTTTTGCTTTCTTCAAGTACCCTCTCACCAATAATGTTCGGCATTCCGGTCACAAAGGCAAGGACATTTACATTGCTTTGGGCCAGGTGCAGCATGTGCTGGGCAAAGGTGCGAATGCTGTCTGTAGCTCTGAAAGAGTATTTATCAGCGGGCACGGTATTCAGATAATCGATCGTATATGCTTTCGCTCTTTCCCAGTCTTTTATAAATTGTGTTCTTATGTCTTCAGGGGTGAACTTTTGAGCAGTTGAAGACAAGGATATGGACTGACCGACGATTAGTGCGGCAATAAAAATTTTTCTCATACAACAGTTTTAGTCAGGAGAAATTAAAATAATTTTTTGAGAAATGACGCTTGGGGTGTCATATTTTATCAATAATGGCACAGCTTCCCTAAGAAAGATCATTTTATCTCTTTTACACCAATCGCACTTGATATGAGTGGCGAGGAATAAATTCGGGTCATTGCCTTGATGCGGGACAGCCTACTCTTTTTGGTTTTTTTACTGAAGGAAGACCAACGATCTGTTTGTACTTATCAAAAAAGTAGCGGACGGTATAAGTGATGGCGAAGTAATAATAATTGTCTTTGCGGTTTGAATTACCGCGTGGAGCACCAGCCGCAGGATATGGACTGCCACCCTTTTCGTCTCCGCGCCAGGCAAGATCAACTGCGGTTTGTCCTCTTGCGGCCAATAAACTATTTTGGTCTACATATACCGTGCTGACGTCATCAATATAATCAGTAAAAGTTTTTCGATACCCGAATTCGATACCCAGGCGCATATCTTCATTTAGCGAATACTCGGCACCAAATCCAAAAGGTATGCAGACCTGCATCAATTTATAATTCTTCACACCGGGCATAAAACCTTCTCCCTCCGTACTGAGCGGTTTTAAAAAAGTTTTGTGGCCTGCAGAATCTTTGGTGTAAGGATTGAAATGAAACGCACCGATGCCAGCAAAAACATATGGCGTCCACCAGCGATCATTAAGGCTAAACAAACTGTATTGTGCTGCAAGTTCCCAATCGAGGATCTTTGATTTGAAATTAAGGTTACGCTGCTGCATGATAGCCGTTCCTTTTTTATCATCGGCTTTCAGTGACGTAAAAGTGAGATAGCTGCGCGCCGTGATGTGCTCGGACAGGTCATACCGGGCGCCAATAGAAAGCATGGGTTTTGTCTGTGATAAGGAGATGGCTTTAGCCTTGAGATCCCCTTGGTAGCCGGCAAGGCCAAGCCGGCCGGAAAAATAAAAATTTTGTCCAAGACATAGGATCGGAAAACAACAAAAAGCAAGGAGCAGATTTTTCATGGCTCAGATTCAGTGTTGAGTTAAAAACGTCTTTATGCCGGTTTTATTTCGGCCTTCTTGTGGAAATTCGTTTCCGGTTTCATAAGTCTGTGCCGGCACACAAGGATTTAAAGTACCAGAAAAATAGATAACTTTATTATCAAATAACCGAATTATGAAAAGATCTGACATCACAATTATGCCGGAGTATTTTGAGAGATATATCAGGCAAGTGGACGATATTGAGCTCGACGATGCTTTTCAAAAAAACCTGGACAGGCTGGCAACAATTAACCTGGCGAAATTGAAATCCCTTCAAAATAGATCCTATGCGGAAGGAAAATGGACCATCAAGGACATTTTTCAGCACGTTATTGATACAGAAAGAGTGATGGCATACAGAACTCTGCGTTATGCAAGAAGAGACGGAGTTATTCCGCAAGGGTACGACCAGGACCTTTTTGCCAGCAATGCCAATGCAGAGAACCGGACGCTGGAAGACATTTTAGAAGAACTTAAACAATTGCATCAAGCCACCCGCCTGATGTTCCGCTCATTCGATGCAGAAACACTACAAGTTACCGGCATCAACTGGAATAAGGAAATGTCGGTGTTGGCAATGGGATTCCTGATCACGGGTCATTTCATCCATCACTTGAAGGTTATAGACGAGAAGTATTTACCCTTGCAATACGAAACGGCGGGGTAGTTATTCGTTGACCACAACGGCAAGTTTTGTGTTGTCATAATTTGTGGCTAATCTCGTCACACCCCTGAGCATGGATGCATCACCCTTGATGGTCACCGGCTGCCATTTCCTGTCTTTTAATTCACTGAAAGAATTTCCCTGGAAAGAAAATAGTTTGCTGCCATCACTCATAAGAATAATGTTGTTTTGCAACCAGCATAACTGGTCTTGTCCGGGCAATGCGGGAATGATTGAGTTGATAACACCGGTGTTCAGATCGAATTTTTTGATGACATATTCTTTGTCGCCGATTTTTTGAACAAAGCTCATGGCATTTTGCCCGGGAATTTTATGGAGACTGCGACCGATATCTTCAGCAACAACTGTATCTGCATTTTTATCCAAATAATAATAATGTAGAGAATTGCGTATGCTGTCATCAAGCACAAACAAAAATAGTTTGTTCTCCGCTGCCCAGGCATGATAACCTACTTTAAGGTGATTGATTAACACGACTGGCTTCCCTCCATCGATCGGGTATTTTGCAAGATCCTGAGCACCATTATCACGCTGGATGATACAGGAAATAAAATTTTCGTCGGGTGTTACGGTTGGCGAATATTCTCTTTCCTTTGTAACCGTAAGATTGGCCGTTTTCTTTGTGCTATAATTGTAAAATTTTATATCGCTGCGGCTGCTGTCATCAAATGACGAATAATAAATAACAGGCTGAGTAGGATGAAAGAAAGGCTGGTTATCATAGCCCTTATGTTTCGTAATATTTGTTCCGGTAGAGATAGTCACGTTGCCATCGCTGGTCTTCATATCGAACAAAAATATCTCTGTAGCCGACTGGCCGGCGCAAACTAAGCCAGAGAAAATAAAAATTAGAGTGACCAGGGATTTTATCATTTGAAGTAAAATAATTTTCAGCGCTAAAGTCGTTTTTCGATGATCGCAGTTTTTATCTGTAACCACTCGCCTGCAGTTCGAAGAGCTGTGCATACCGATTGCCCGCAGCGAGCAATTCTTCGTGCGTGCCCAATTCGATTACACGTCCATCATCAATAACCGCAATACGATCCGCAATGCGAACAGTTGAGAAACGATGCGAAATCACAATTCCAATTCGTCCCCTGAGATTTTCTTTCAGCTCTGCGAAGATGGCTGCTTCCGCTTCCGGATTGAGGGAGGAGGTTGGTTCGTCCAGTATCCAGATGTCTGCGTTTCTGTACATGATGCGTGCAAGAGCAAGCCGCTGCCACTCGCCGCCGGAAAGATCGTGTCCGCCTTCGAATAATCTTCCCACTTTTGAATCAAGGCCATTCGGCATCTTGCTCACCAACCACTCACTGCGGCTATCCTGCAGTGCTTTTATCACCTGGGCATCATCGGGCAGACCATTTGGCCTACCCATCACTACGTTTTCCCGCACGGAAAGTTCATATGTGGCATAATCCTGGAACAGTACGCCAATCCTATCCCGCAGGTCCTGGGGCCGCATCTCTTTTACGTCAATTCCATCCACACGCACCGCTCCCTTCTGCACATCATAAAAGCGAAGCAACAATTTAACGAGCGTAGATTTGCCCGCGCCATTTTCGCCAACCAATGCAATGAGTTCTCCTTTACGTATCTTCAAATTGAGACCCACGACGGCGGGTTCCGTTACGCCCGGATAAGTGAATGTGATATTGTCAAATTCAATCTCCTCAATGGGGCCATCAGGAATGACTCGAGGTCTTGACGGCACAGGAAGTAACGTATCAATAGCAAGGAATGAAAAATAATCGTCCAGGAAAGTCGTGTGCTGATCAACAGCTACAAAGGTACTGGATATATTCCCAAGCGTTCCCGATACTGACGTAAATGCGCCGATGATAAGCACAACCGCGCCGGGGTTGATGCTGCCATGTATTCCTTTGATGGCAACAAATACATAAGCGAGTGCGAGAATCGTTCCTGTGACAAAGCCGCTTACAAAAGACATTACACTTCCCAGGCGAAACATTTGCTGTCTTTGTTTGAAAAGATCATCAGAAAGCTTGCGATGTCTTGCGAGTAGATAATCTGCGAGCACATAGGCTCTTACTTCTTTGGTATTTCGTGGCTGAACCAGGAGGTCACCAAGATATTGCCGCTCTCTTTCCTCAGGAGTTTCTTTGTAAAAATATTTATACATTTTCGTTGTGACACGACTCTCCAACAAGAGCGAAAGGAATGCTGCTCCTAATGCGAGGACAACTAACATGTAGTGCAGGCTTGCGAGAAGACCCGCCATCAGGATGATAGTAACGATGTTGCCTGAGAGTCCCAGTATTGACCAAGTGAGATCGCCTGGCCTCCAGTTTACATCGCGCCGTGCACGCGCCAGGCGATCATGCCAATCAGAATTGTCAAAATGGCCCAGGTCAACCTTGGAGGCTTTTTCGAGCAAACGCCTTTCGGCTTCCAACTCAACACGACGAACGTAGAGATTTCTTCCGTAACCCATGTATGCACCGACTGCCCGCTGTACTACAAATGTCATCCACAAGCCAACGACAATGTACAGGACACTTTGAAACTGGAGGGGATGAAAACGCGCTTCAGCAATTTTGTTTACCAGTACAGATCCGAGGTAAACAGAAACGGGCGGCATGATCGCGTTGAACATCCCAAGCACTGAATAACGAATGAGCAAACGCGGAGATGCAGCCCAGGCAAGGGCCATTGCATACCTCAGGTTTTTTCTCACCCTGACAAGCCTGCTGGTTTTTTTTAAAACCGGGTTCTCCATTCATACAAGTTACGAAACAGAAAATTTTTTTTGACATCTGTACAGAGCGATATATTCGATCGCCTCTTCATAAGAATAATCTATCCAAAATTCAATCGCCCAAAAACTCATCCAGGTCTCTTCTTTCTTTTTTCGTAGGTCGCCCGATCTTGCTTTGCCGTTTCCCGGTATGAAAAGCTGAAGCCTGGTATTGCAACCGTTGTATTTCTTCAGCGGGAGTAATGTCAATATAATACTTGATGGCTTCTTCGTATTTTACGCGGTTGTGTAAAAGTCCTGTCACTTTTACTCTCCATCGCTTATTTTCTGTTTTCACTTCGTATTCATCGCCGACATTCACATGCTTAGCCGCTTTGGCCGCCGTGCCACTAAATTTCACCTTGCCCATATCGCATGCGGTGGCAGCCATGGTCCGAGTTTTAAAAAGGCGGATGGCCCAGAGATATTTGTCGAGACGAAGCTTTTCTTTATCTGCCATAAGATGTTAATGGCTTTAAGTTTGCTTTCAAAGGTTAAGAATACAAAAATAAAATTTATGCCAAAGCAATTTAAAGTTGGTGATCATGTGACATGGAACTCGGAAGCTGGGCACGTTTGTGGCAAGATCATTAAGGTGCACACAAAAGATTTTGATTACAAGGGTTACACTCATCATGCTACAAAGGATGACCCGCAATATGAAATCAAAAGCGACGCAACGGAGCATATAGCAGCGCACAAAGGGAAGACGCTGACGAAGATCAATCGACGTAAGGCATGAACACAAAGTCTTTTTTTTAACTTTTAGCCCTCCGCAAAATATTTATGGAAGTAAGGAATGGTCTCTATTCCTTTGTAGTAGTTCTCAATATTATATTTTTCATTGGGTGAATGAAGATTGTCACTATCCAGGCCAAAGCCCATAAAAATAATTTTGACTCCCAGTTCTTTTTCTAATATCGAACAGATAGGAATGCTTCCCCCGCCACGCACTGGAATTGGATTTTTTCCAAAGGTTTTTTTCACTGCTTTGGATGCGGCCTGGTATCCTTTGCTGTCAATGGGCGTGAGGTAAGGTTCGCCACCATGATGCTCAAACGCTTTGACCGTAACGGATGGCGGAGCAACCGACCGGAAATAATTCAATAATAGTTCTGTAATTTTTTTTGACGATTGATTGGGCACCAGTCGTGCGGAAATTTTTGCAGTAGCTTTTGAAGGCAGCACGGTCTTTGCTCCCTCGCCCTGGTAGCCTCCCCAAATACCGTTCACTTCAAGGGTTGGACGAATACCGATTCTTTCGTTGGTCGTAAATCCTTTTTCACCCCAGAGTTCCTTAACACCCAATTCATTTTTGTAGGCCTGCTCATCAAAGGGAGCTTTTTTCAATAGTCTTTTTTCCTCCTTCGTCGGCATTGCGACATCATCATAGAAACCAGGAATGGTGATATGATTTTTCTTATCATGACAATCGGCGATCATTTTTGCGAGGACCGTTATTGGATTGGCAACCGCGCCGCCGTACGTACCGCTATGAAGATCCCTGTTGGGTCCCGTGACTTCTACTTCGATATAACTTAAACCGCGCACACCAATATCCAATGAAGGAGTTTCCATACTGAGCATGGCACTGTCGCTAATCAGTATCACGTCGGCTCTCAGCAGATCTTTATGTTCTTCAACAAATTTTCCGAGGTTAGGAGAACCCACTTCCTCTTCGCCTTCTATTAAAAATTTTATATTGGTGCTCATCGTTTTTGTTCGCACCATAGTTTCCAGCGCTTTTACATGCATGAAAAACTGCCCTTTATCATCTGCACTTCCCCTGGCATACACTCTCCCATCTTTGATCACCGGCTCAAAAGGCCCACTGTGCCAAAGTTCCAGGGGTTCGGGAGGTTGTACATCGTAGTGTCCATACACTAACACGGTCGGTTTCGATGGGACAACAATTTTTTCGCCATACACCGCGGGGTGACCACTTGTTGGCATTACTTCAGCTTTATCACAACCAGCATCGAGAAGGCGTTGTTTCACCAGCTCAGCGCATTTTTGCATATCTGCTTTGTGTTCGCTCTTCGCACTAACCGACGGAATTCGCAAAAGGTCAAGCATCTCATTCAAAAAACGATCTTTATTTTTTCCCAGGTAATCAGTCCAGGCCTTTGCCATAGCTATTCAATTTTGGAGGACGAATATAGGGTGTTTTGAAGTTTTAAATGAAGTGGATTGCAAGAAAGCGAGAAATCGAAGATTAAACTTTATTTTATTAATTCATACCAAAGTTCCACTTCGTATCCATCCGGATCTTTAAAGAAGACATAAGGTTCACCCGGAACAAATTCCCCTTTGTCAATTATTTTTCCTCCCGCTGTCTTGATCCTTTCCGCCATTTCATCAATATCCTTTGCTTGCCGCAATCTGAACCCAAAATGAGCAATGCCACCTGTTTTGCCATAGTCGGCTTTTTTCTTTTCAAAAACGATGATATCATTTGACCCGGGCGTTGTCACCTGTAAGAATTCATCCTGATGATACATTACTTCTACATCAAAAACCTGTTGATAAAATGCCAGTGTCCGATCCAGGTCCC
Organism: Bacteroidota bacterium; assembly: GCA_005883765.1. Lineage (GTDB taxonomy): Bacteria > Bacteroidota > Bacteroidia > Chitinophagales > Chitinophagaceae > VBAU01. The sequence continues at coordinate 29,461 of VBAQ01000002.1, read as the reverse complement.
TTACGGCAATGGCAATGTGAGTGAGGCCATAAGTTTTCCCCTTCTTCATCATGATGATTTTTTCCTGTTATGCCTGGTCGTATTTCGATTTGCACTTTCGCTTAGATGCGAGGTGACGGCCTTAACAACCGCCTTAGTGCCAAACCTGTCCTTAATATCGTCAACAGCCTTGTATAGATTCAATTTCTCCGCATTATTTTCAAACAAACTCATCTGCATAGTAAATGGTATCAATTGACTGAAACGAACACCGAGCAATCGCACTGGTCTTCCTTTCTGCCATGATTTATTGAAGAGGTTCTTGACCTTGGCAATTAATTTATCATCCAGGGAAGTATAATCAACAGTTTCCTGTCTTGACGTAGTTTCAAAATTCGAATACCTGATCTTTACCGTAATGCACCCGGTCAACATATCATCCTCTCTCAGCGAGTAGGCAGTTTTTTCAGTTAGTCTTACCAGTTCACTGTATAAAAACTCCAGATCGATTTTGTCTTCTTCAAAGGTATTTTCGTGGCTCATACTTTTTTGTTCCCAGCCCGTTTCAATTTCTGCATTGTCGATGCCATTTGATTTTCGCCAGAGAGACTCGCCCCATTTACCAAAATATTTTTCCATCACATCGATCGGTGTTTTGGCAATGTCTTCGATCTTGTATATACCAAAATTCTTTAACTGTTGCTCAGTATTCTTTCCTACGCCGGGGATTTTTTCAATTGGAAGTGGCCATAAGAATTCTTTTTCCTTGCCATGCGGAATTTCTAAAAAACCATTTGGCTTGGCTTCGTTGGTGGCGATCTTGCTGATCAGTTTTCCCGACGATAAGCCACATGAGATTGGAAGGCCTGTTTCTCTGATGATCTGCAGCCTCAATTCTTTTGTATAGTTACTTACTCCAAAGAATTTATCCATGCCGGTAAGATCGATGTAAAATTCATCAATGCTTGCTTTTTCAAAGGAAGGCACCTTGGAAGCAATGATATCTGTGACCCAACGTGAGTAGCGACTATATTCGCCACGCATGCCGCTGACGACAATTGCGTCAGGACAAAGCTTTTTTGCCTGTTTCATCGGCATGGCGGAATGTATGCCAAATTTCCTGGCTTCATAACTGCAAGCCGCGACGACGCCCCTGTCACTGCCACCGACAAGGACGGGCTTGCCTTTCAATGAAGGATCATTCAGTATTTCTACAGAAACAAAAAAAGAATCAAGATCGAAATGGGCAATATGTCTTAATTGTTCAGCCAAGAAAACCAAAGATACGATGCGACGAAAGCACCAGGAAACCAAATAGCAAGGCCCAGGTCAACAGTCAAAATTCAAAAGGCAAATGGCAACATGATGCCGACGGAATCCGCACTTTTTACTTTTGATCTTTTTCAAAAGGAATGTTCCAAAGGAGTCCATCGGACCTTCCGCATAATTTTTAATTTATTTGTCGTTTGTTCCCGGAAGCTTTCGGGATTGAGATTTGGTTCTTTTATATTTGATTCTATGAATCTTGACTGGCTCAAAACCGGCATTGGTCCGTTAAAAGATTTGCTAACCTTTTTAAATAAAGAGAGCAAGACCAGTGACGTGTTGAAAAGACAAGTGATCCGCGAATTGCGTGACAATCTCAATGTTTTTCACAATGCGTATAAAAACAATAATTCCCCCGATGTGATGATCGACCTGTTAAGCAATGAGGCAATCAAGGATGCCATCAAAAACAATTTCAGGTTTAAGAAAATAAAAGCAGGCACTATTGAGCCCTACCATGTGTACGATGACCGCAATAAAAAATATGTTGGGTGGGATGCTGAAGAACTAATTGACAAAATCGATGAGAAGATCGAAGAATTAAAGATCATCAAGAAACTAAACGGAAACAGCGTGGAAAAAGTAAAAAACAATATCTCACTCATGATGAGTAATCTCTACTACAGGATGAAATTGTTGGCAGACTTCATCAAAGGACCGAAATAGGACCACGGATTGGAGGATTTTTTTGGATTCCGTGGAGAATAGAATGATACTTATTTTTTTCGTAAAAACTTTTTTTATGGTGCCCGTTCTGGTTCTACTCTAAATATATTTCCAGTAAGCCGTCCGGCAAATTCACTTTTACTTCTTTATTTTTATGGTCAATTTTTTTTAGCGTGTCTCCATTTAAAGGAATTAAGACTTCTTTTTTGTTAAGCTCAATTTTACAAAGCATTTGATGAGCTTGTTCGATCACTTCAATAATTTGTCCAAGAGTTTTCTCTTCATCAATAATTGTGTAGCCTAGTAAGTTTATGGGGGATGATTTGGCCGCGAATTTTTTCAGATCGGTTTCAGTGATCCAAACTTCTTTTTGTGCAAGTTTAATAGCTGCTTCCCTTGTTGCCACGTCGTCCAGTTTTATGAAAACTTCTTCTTTATTTTTAACTCTTGTGGCTTGAACAAACCAGGGTAAAAAGGAATGTTTTCTGTCCTCAATAAAAATAGTTTTCAAACCCTTTAATGAGGTTTTTTTCCCCAACTCATGCTTAAGTAGTAACTCTCCGTTTATTCCATGCGCTGCGACTAACTTTCCTATTTTGAAGTATTCAATCACTGATTACGCGGATTTAATTGTAGGGATTTAAGAAGTTATTCGTTGAACTGACAGGTGACGACGAATGTAACAACACTTCATAAAAGTAATCAGCGAAACCAATCTAATCCATTAATCTGCGATAAAAAAAGGTGACGCTTAGAGCATCACCTTAATACCTTTTTGGGATAAGGGACCGATAGGAGGGTTTAACCCTGGTTACCGCTCTCAGCTTTTCTCTCTGGCCTGCGGCCGGGCATAGGTCTGCGGGCACGTTTGTTCCTTTGAGCTTCATCCTGGCGTTTCCTGATCTGGGCATCGTGTTCGGTGCTCCACTTGGTGAATTTTTCCATGGCTGTTGCTTCATCAAACAAACCCAGCTTTACTCCGCGCAGCAAATGTTTCAGGTACAACACGCCTTTGAATGACAAAATGCGGCGCACGGTGTCAGTTGGCTGTGCGCCTTTGTGAAGCCAGTCAAGGGCTCGCTGCCTGTCTACCTGAATGGTAGCAGGAACAGTCAACGGGTTGTAAGTACCAAGTTTCTGAATGAATTTGCCGTCGCGGGGGCTGCGGGCGTCGGCCACTACTATGAAGTAAAACGGCCTTTTCTTCGACCCATGTCTTTGGAGTCTGATCTTTACAGGCATCTTAAATAGAAATTTAAATGCGTTAAAAAATTAGTTATTCTAACGGCAAAAATAAGCTCTGAACGTCAAAAAGCAAACATATTTTTTATCACAAGGTCTTTTGTGTTAATATGCCAACAGCAATCCTTTCAGACCTACCGTTCAGTTGCCGCATAACCCGTCCAACCTTACAAATCGTCATTGTCCACTTCAATCGCTATTTCTCCTGAAGCACTACAACCGTGCTACTCTGCATCTCGCTAGGTTGCCAGCAGGGCTTTTATTTCCAGGTCGCCTTCTCGTCCATCTCTGTGCGCCGGTTTCCTTCCATTTTTTCATCAGAATAGCCGAGATACACGATGCCCATTACAACGTCTTCGTCTTTCAATTGCAGAAAATTTTTCATGGCTGGGTGGTGCGTCAGTCCACTGGTGCTCAAAAAGCTGGCAATACCTGCAGCAGTCGCGCCCAATAAAATATTTTGGATGGCAATCGCAGTAGCTGCAATTTCTTCCAATGCAGGAATTTTCGGTACATCACCCCTTTGCATAATGGCAATGACAATGTGCGAGGCAAGATCGCCATTATGCAATTGCTTATCATAAATCCCTTGCTCAAATTTTTCAACTGGAGTATTCGCTTTGTATAGCTCAGCATGTTGATAGCAAAATTGTTTCACCTTATCATCGGAGTAGACAATAAATCTCCACGGCTCCGTACGGCCATGGGTCGGAGCCCAGTTCGCCAGTTTCAATACTTCTTTGACCTGTTCATCGGGGATCTTTTTGCCATTCATTTTTGCTGGCTTGATACTCCTGCGATTTTTTATGACTGCTGATATTGTGGAAAATACCTCGTTCATAGTTTCGATTCAAAATTTAAAATGGCTAGTCCTATCCGAAACAAAAAACCGCTGAGGAAGCTAGAATTCCTCGAAGAATTTTTTAGCGAACTCATCGAGGCTAGGATCTCTTGCACCCATCAACAAGATCGCACAATTATCGTTGCAATGCGGCCTGATTGATCTGGCAAGATCATTTCTATTTTCAACAAAAAAAGCATTATTGCCAAGTGATTTAAGATCATTGATCAAATCAGCAGCACTGATATTTTTTGTAGTCGTTCCCCCTGCATAAAAAATTTCGCTCATCCAAATTTCATCCTGCGTTCGCAGGGCGTGGGAAATTTCTTTGACAAAATCATTTCTCAGGAACCTGGTGGGTCCGTATCCGTGCGGCTGAAACCACGCGACAACTTTTTTTGCCAGGGGCTGCACGGAGCGAATAGCTGCCGCGACTTTCGCAGGGTTATGCGCATAATCATCGATCACCCACGCACCATTTTTTTGTCCCAGCACCTGGTTACGGCGGTAAATGCCTTCATATTTTTTGAGGGCGTCCGAGCACGTTTTCAAGTCAACACCCAATTGGTTGGCAACACAGCTGGCGGCCAACGCGTTCTCCATATTGTGTTTTCCGATCGCATTCATCAAAAAATCAACGCCATTGATCTTAAACTGGATCTGGAAATCTTTTTGTACAAATTCGGAGGCTTTATATCCTGCGTCAGCATCAGTCGAAGAAAAGTCTTGTTTTTTATTTTGGGAGAATGGTGCTGTCAATGGATTCGAAGCATTGACAATAAATAATTCTCTCGTATGCTCTTTGAATGTTTGAAAAATGTTGATCAGTTCCTCAATCTCTTTGTGGTCTTTATCGATATTCAACAGCAGGCCTACTTCAGGATGATAATTCACAATGGAGCCGTCTGATTCGTCGGCTTCGATTACTAGCCATTCACCCTTGCCAACGTAAGCATTGCCAATTTTGCCTTCTTTTTGCAATTTGACCAATCCGGCTCCGCTGATAATACTGGGGCCGAGCGCCGCCTGGTAGAGTATATCAAACAATATGGCGGTAGTAGTTGATTTGCCCGAGGTGCCGCCAACCGCGATAGTTCTTTTTGGGTCGCTAATGAGAGTAAGCAATTCAGAACGCAGAAGGATCGGAATGTCTAACGTTCTTGCCTTTTGAATTTCAATATTTGTTTCTTCGACTGCCGTGGAAGCAATCACTAAATCGGTGTCAGCATTAATGCCACTTCCATCCTGTAAAAAACATTTTATTCCTTCACGTTCTAATTTATCTCTGGTCTCATTCGGCTGACCCGGAATAAAAAAGCGGTCGGATCCGCTGATTGTCTTTCCGAAGCCTGCAAGATATTGAGCCAATGCACTCATTCCCGAACCAGCGATACCAATAAAGAATATATGCTGATAGTTATCTAGAGAGCTTATCATTCTGTGTTCAATTAATAATTATTAATTAATAATTATTAATTATTTCCGCATCCCCATTGTCTTGCCAAACATGTTCATTTTGTTCATGTTCTTCATCATTTCACGCATTTGCTCAAACTGTTTCATAAAGGAATTCACCTCGGTTATATCTTTTCCACTTCCTTTTGCAATGCGTCTGCGGCGACTGCTATCAATTAGATCGGGGTCGGCTCTTTCCTGTGGTGTCATCGAATTGATGATCGCTTCGATGCCTTTGAACGAATCATCGCTAATGTCAATGTCCTTGATGTGTTTTCCAACTCCGGGTATCATCCCCATCAGGTCCTTGAGGTTACCCATTTTTTTGATCTGCTCCAGTTGTGCCTTGAAATCGGCGAAGTCAAATTTATTTTTACGGATCTTCTTTTCAAGTTTTTTTGCCTGCTCTTCGTCAAACTGTTCCTGTGCTTTTTCAACTAAAGAGGTAATGTCACCCATTCCTAAAATTCGCTGCGCCATCCGGTCGGGATAAAACACATCGAGCGTGTCCATCTTTTCACCACTGCTTATAAATTTAATGGGCTTATTGACCGTGTATTTGATCGAAAGTGCCGCACCACCTCGTGTATCGCCATCCAATTTTGTCAGCACAACGCCCGAAAAGTCCAGGCGATCATTAAATGCCTTAGCCGTGTTCACCGCGTCTTGCCCCGTCATGCTGTCAACCACAAATAATATTTCATTCGGGCTAACGGCATTTTTAATGTTGGCTACTTCCGCCATCATGGCTTCATCAATCGCAAGGCGACCAGCTGTATCGATAATGACTATGTTGTTATTTTTGCTTTTTGATTCCTAGACTGCATTTTGTACGATTGACACCGGGTTTTTATTTTCTTCTTCGGTGTAAACATCTACGCCGACCTGGTCTCCTATTATTTTTAATTGCTCTATGGCAGCCGGGCGATAGACATCAGCAGCAACAAGCAAAGGAGAAAGACCCTTCCTGGTTTTTAAATAATTTGCAAGCTTTCCGCTGAACGTGGTTTTACCGCTACCCTGAAGACCTGCTATCAATATCACCGCGGGATTTCCTTTGGCGTCAAAACTACTTTCCTGCCCACCCATCAAATCGGCCAATTCATCCTTTACGATCTTCGTCATCAATTGGCCGGGACTAATGGCATTGATGACCTTTTCACCCATGGCCTTGTCCTTGACCCGGTCTGTAAATTCCTTCGCAATCTTATAATTGACATCAGCATCTACCAGTGCACGGCGGATCTCTTTTACTGTAGATGCAATATTGAGTTCGGTAATTCGTCCCTGCCCTTTTAAATTCTTAAAAGCGGATTCTAATTTATCACTTAATGATTCGAACATATATCACAGATTTCATGGATTATATTAGGATTTCACGGATTGCTGATCGCGGATTTCATGGATTTTATCAGGATTTCGCAGGTTGTTTGTATTCATGACTTTTGCAAGCATGCCCGGCCAAAAACTCAAACGACCAGTCCCTTTTTAATCTTTTAATCCGCGATCAGTGCTGATGAACCGCTTGAATTGCAAGCTGCTTGATCCAAAATTTAACGAGAGGCCAACTTCCATTTTGAATACTCTCAAATAGTTAATGATTTGGGCAAAGCAAGCCTTGTCAATTCCTGCCACCGCTTTCAATTCAATTAGGATGCCTTTGTTTACGATCAAGTCTAATCTCCTTTTATAAATGAGCTGCCCGTCGTAATAAATTTCTCGTTCCATCTCAGAGACATATTCTAATCTCAGCTTTCGCAGTTCAATCATAAGCGCTCTCTTATAAACTATCTCTGGAAAACCGGGACCAAAATAACGATGCACTCTCATTGCACAGCCAATTATTTGTCCCGTAATTTCATGATATTTCAAGTCAGCAACCGACACATTTGCAATTATCGTCGGATTTTATGAATTAATTCGGTTGAAATCATTCGCGTAATCCATTTATAAATCCCAGAATCGGTGATAAAATACCGGACCAAAATAATTTAATAATCTTCGCAATCGGGTTTCAATCCCATAATCCGCGATAAAAAAAAGTGAACTTTAAAGTTCACTCTAATCAACTTGCAAAAATAAGAAGAGGAAAGTAGAATTATTTCAGTCTGATTATTTTAAATTTTAGATTAGTTAGCCTCCGAGGTAGGTTCTCAAAAGTTTACAACGATTGACTGTTCTAAGCTTGGTGATGGCTTTGTCCTTTATCTGGCGAACTCTCTCACGCGTCAAACTAAATTTTTCACCGATATCTTCCAGGCTCATGGGATGATCGACACCGATACCAAAGAAATAACAGATCACTTCCTTTTGCCTCTCGGTCAGCGCTTTCAAAGACCTTTCAATTTCCACTTTCAGCGATTCGGTATGATCGAGTGCGTTATCCGTTTTTTCGGCGTTAGGATTTTCCAATACGTCAAGTAAGGTATTGTCTTCACCTTCTGCCAGTGGAGTATCAACACTTACATGTCGTGCTGAAATTCCAAGCGTAGCGGAGACTTCTTCAATGTCCATTTCGAGCAAAGTTGCCAATTCTTCAGCTGAAGGCTCTCTTTCATACTCTTGCTCGAGTTGGGAGTAGGCCTTTTGAATCCGATTGGTCAATCCAACCTTGTTCAATGGAAGTCGAACAATACGGGATTGCTCAGCCAACGCTTGCAAAATGCTTTGGCGTATCCACCACACGGCATAAGAAATGAATTTGAATCCCCTTGTTTCATCAAAGCGTTGAGCTGCTTTGATAAGTCCCAGGTTACCCTCGTTGATAAGGTCGGGTAAAGAAAGTCCCTGGTTTTGATACTGCTTTGCTACTGACACAACAAAACGCAGGTTTGCCTTGGTCAAACGATCCAATGCTTTCTGATCTCCTTGCTTAATTAAACGGGCTAACTTGACTTCTTCTTCGGGGGTGATAAGATCGACTTTGCCGATTTCCTGAAGGTACTTTTCAAGACTTTGAGATTCACGATTCGTAATCGACTTCGTGATCTTCAACTGTCGCATACTCATAGGTTGGTTTTAAAAATGGGTTATTTTTAGGGTTTAAGAATTATTGTTAGTTTGGTTATAGTTGTCCCAAAAAAATCCCATCACAATGTCCGTCGTCCACCAGAAAATGTTGAGCGTCAAAGCAAATTAGCGTAATTAACGATACGTCCCAAAAAAATCTCTGGTCTCATTAAAACGTTGTTTAGAATGTTTTAGTATATGACTGTCCTGAGCGTAAAAAAATAAACACGAAAAAACTTTGACGCTTGGAATAATTATTTATAATTGCATTGATTGACGATTTTAAAAGACGAAGATGAGTAAACAATTGTATACGCTTGAGTACCCGGTAAGATGTTCACCCAGTATTTTATACGAATTCCTTTCTACGCCCGCAGGTTTGCAGGAATGGTTCGCCGATAGAGTCGATGAACGAGACAATGTTTTCTATTTTTCCTGGAATGGCTCCGCTCAAAGGGCAGAAGTCCTCGAAAGCCAGGACGAAAAGTTTATACGATTTCACTGGCTTGATGCTCCGAAGGAAGAATTTTTTGAGTTCAGTATTGAAAAATCTGAGATAACTAATCAAACGATCCTTGTCGTTAAAGACTTTGCTGAAAAAAAAGAAGTGAAAGATCAAAGCATGTTGTGGGATTACCAGGTGAAAGACCTGTTCCACCGGATCGGAAGCAATTAGCCCAGCCAATGGCTTATTCTTACAAAATTTTCTGTTAACTGCTTCACAGCGTTATTCCATTCAGAGAACGAAAGTTTCCGCGCTAATTTTACGAATGTCATTTTTTCGATGTGACGAGCAAAATCATCGAGAGAAAAATTTTTAACAGGCGCGTAGTTTTCCTGCTCAAGGTGATGATGCCACTGCTCTTCATGAACGCAGATAAAAAAATCGTTTTTACGAAAGTCATCATACGCACGCTTGATCATATCCCCATATTTCTGTTGGTACTTGCCGGAAAGGTGAAGAGTGGTGCTAAAAAAATTGCCCCACCAAAACATGGTTCGGATTGCAAAAATATTTTCTTTATCGAAATATCTCGGGTAATCAAGCATGAGCCAGGGAAGCCCGAGGTAGTTTTCTCCTTTTGAAATTTTGGGTGAAATGGTGATCACTTCAGTCGGAAAAACACCCGGATTCAGTTTTGTGTGATCGTAAATATTTCCTTGAACCTGTTCCAGCAATCGTTGTGCTTTTTTTACAATTGTGTTCTTTGTTAAAATCCATTCGGAGTTATTTAATAAGTCCATCTCAAATGATGAAAGCTGTATTTTTGGTTCCATATCCATGTTTAGTTCTCAGATCGCCGATTTGGTATTTGTCCCGGCAATCTACAATCTGAATTCTGCAATCTAAAATTTTCTGGTTGATCAAGAAACTGGACATATTAATTGTAAAAGCTTTCATCGGTCCGTTCGTCGCAACGTTTTTTATTACGCTATTGGTTTTGGTCATGCAATTCTTCTGGTTGTGGATCGATGATTTTGTAGGAAAGGGATTAAGCACCGGGATCATTCTTGAATTCACCTGGTACCAGACGGCAGCCCTTGTTCCCCTGGCATTGCCACTCGCTGTATTACTTTCTTCATTAATGACGTTTGGAAATCTTGGTGAAAGTTTTGAGCTGGTAGCGATTAAATCGGCGGGAATCTCCTTGCTCCGTTTCATGAGGCCATTATTTGTTGTTTCTCTTTTTTTATGTTTCCTGGCTTTTTTATTCGCCAACTACGTAATGCCTGTTGCGGTATTGAAATCAAAAACCTTGCTCGGGGATATCTATATCACCAAACCAGCTTTCGAATTGAAAGAAGGAGTTTTCTACAATAAAATTGAAGGCTTCGCTATTAAAGTGGGCAAAAAAGAAAATGACAGTATCATTCATGATGTGATCATTTACGAGAGAGGCGGACCCTTGCAGGATAATTTTATTATTGCCAAAAGCGGGCTGATGCGAATAACGGCAAACCGGCGGTTTCTTGAAATGAAATTGTACGATGGGTGGCGATACGAGGAGAAAGGTGAAAGATATTCCACGACAAGTCCGGATTTCATCCGAATGGGGTTTAAAGAATATATCAAGCAATTTGACCTTTCTTCACTACAGTTTAGAAAAACATCCGATAGCCTTTACCAAAACAATCAGCAGATGAGAAACATGAATCAGCTGGACTATGCAATTGATTCATTAAAGAAGGAATTGGTCAAAATAAAATTAAGAACCAGTAAGGAAGAACTCTCTTTTTTTCAATTTCCTGCTTATTTAGACAGTGGCTGGCGCAGACCTGATACATTCAAGATCAAAGGAGTGAAAAATTTTTATGACTTAATTCCTGATTCATTAAGAAACCCTGTGAACCAACAGGCCTACAACCAAACCACGTCTGCGAAATCGGTTAACGACATTCTGGTGGCAGAGTATGAAAGCAAGAAAAAAGATCTTCGTTTGCACCAGATAGAGTGGCATCGCAAAATCGCTTTGTCTATCGCATGTCTTGTTTTGTTTTTGATCGGCGCTCCGATTGGCTCCATTATTCGCAAAGGCGGCCTTGGAACTCCTTTGATATTCGCCATTATTTTTTTCATGGTGTTTTATTTTTTAAGCAACACCGGGCAAAAGTTTGCAAAAGAGGGAGCCATGAGTCCTTTTTTGGGAATGTGGCTTTCAACCTTTGTGCTTGTTCCCATTGGCATTTTCCTTACCTATAAAGCTTTAAAGGATTCACAGTTGTTCAATAAAGAATTTTATTTCAGATTGAGAAAGAACTTGAGAAAAATGCTTGTGAAGGCCTAACGATGATTTCAGATTTCGTAAAAAAGAAAGTTGAATAACTTGTCTTTGTTGAAAGCTCAATATCAAAATCTGCAAGTTCAAAAATGGGTAGCAGCTATTTCAATAGTCTTGCTTGCCACAAAATTCATAGCTTATTATCTAACTTACTCCGTAGCGATTCTGACCGACGCGTTGGAAAGTATTGTGAACGTTGTTGCGGGTTTTATTGGCTTGTATAGCCTGTATGTGGCAGCCAAGCCACGTGACATCAATCACCCGTACGGTCACGGCAAGGCAGAATTTATCTCGGCTGCTGTCGAGGGAACATTAGTTCTATCTGCGGGTGCGATCATCATTTACAAGGCCGTACAGCATTTAATTTACCCGGTGTCAATTAGCAGCATCGACAAGGGAATTTTTTTAGTCGGTGCTACTGCTGTTATCAATTTTGGGGCTGGATGGATAGGTGTAAAATATGGGAAAAAAAATCAGTCACTTGCATTGATGGCGAGTGGTCGTCATCTCATTTCGGACTCTTATTCAACACTTGGGATTATTGCGGGTCTATTGCTGATCTGGCTAACAAAAAAATTGTGGATCGACAGTGCCGTCGCGATATTTTTTGGAATGATCATTATCTATACTGGCTATAAGATCCTTCGCCGGTCCGTAGCAGGAATTATGGATGAAGCTGACGAAGAGTTGTTGTCGCATATGATACAATTGTTGAATCGCAATCGCAGGGAAAATTGGGTCGATCTTCACAACCTGCGCGTCATCAAGTACGGAAGCATTTTGCATGTCGATTGTCACCTGACGGTACCGTGGTATTTAAATGTTTATGAGGCACACGCCGAAATTGAGGCCTTAGGTTCTTTGATCAGAAAGGAGTTTGGCGAGCTGCTTGAACTTTTTGTACATTCCGATGGTTGTTTGTATGTGCAATGCCCTATTTGTGTTAAATCAGATTGTGCCGTCAGGCATCATCCCTTTGAAAAAAGGATCGAGTGGACGCTTGAAACAGTTTTAAAAGACAAGAAGCATCAATTATAATTTTGAATTCATGAGCACTAAAACAATTACGTACTGGCAGAAAGATCAGCAATTCAAAAGTTACCATGGTGACAATGAAATAAAGATTGACGGGAAGAGAGAAAACGGTTTTGGATCTAAAGCCTTATTGTTATCAGCGGCCGCTGCATGCAGCGGCATTGATATCGTAGATGTTCTTGCTAAAATGCGGGTCGATTTTTCTGATTTCGAAATTGAAACAGAGGCCGATCAAACCGAAGAACATCCGCGGGTTTTTAAAGATATCTTTATTACTTATAAATTAAAAACTGATAAAGCCAACGAGCAAAAGGTGAGAAAAGCGATTGAACTTTCGCTGGATAAATACTGCGGGGTATCGGCCATGCTGAAAAAAAATTCTCCGATTCATTATAAATTGCAAATATTGTAAGCTTGTTATGTTGTCGCGAAAAGCACAATACGCATTCAGAGCCTTAACCCACCTGGTGGAAAAATATGACCAGGGGCCCGTACTCATTTCTGAAATATCAAAAAAGAAAAAAATTCCCTTGAAGTTCCTTGAAAACATCCTTTTGGAGCTAAAAAAAGCCGGGATCCTGGAAAGCAAAAAAGGTAAGGGTGGCGGGTACTACATCAAAAATCATCCCTCTAAAACTCATATGGCTAACATTATCCGCATTGTAGATGGCCCCATTGCTATGTTGCCCTGCGTTAGCCTGTATTTTTATGAACGGTGCAAAAATTGCAACGAGGAGTTTTGTGCTTTGCACGACACGATGATAGCCGTTCGTGATGCCACCCTCGGCATCCTTGAGCACCGCACTTTACAGGACCTCACAATCCCCAGGTAAAGTTACTAACGGTTGTTTTCGAAAGAAATCATAATGAAGTCCACTTGTTTGGTAGGGTATTGATTTTAGCTTAATTTCGAATTTCAAATGATGAGCCAAAATTTGGATAATCATCCATTGATCTGTAGGTAGGATTGACAATGAGATTGAGCAAATCAGATATAGAAACAATTGAGGCCACTTCTTTAAATGAAGGCCTGGAAATGATAAGCAAATTATTTCCCGGCAAGGTCGTATTCTCCTCTTCGCTGGGGCAGGAAGACCAGGTTATCACTGACGCTATTTTTAAAAACGACTTGCCAATAAAAATATTCACGTTAGACACGGGCCGGCTATTTGGTGAGACCTATGAACTGCTCGAAAGAACAACCGCACGGTACAAAAAGAGCATCCAGGTTTATTTTCCCGAAGCGAAGGATGTTGAGGAATTTGTCACAACAAAGGGCATCAACAGTTTTTATGAATCGGTGGAAAACAGAAAGGAATGTTGCCACATTCGAAAAGTGAAACCCTTGAACCGTGCATTGCAGGGTGCTAGCGTTTGGATCACTGGCCTTCGTGCTGAACAATCGGGTAGCAGAAAGGAAATGCCCATGATTGAATGGCTGGAAGAAAAACAGCTTTATAAGTTCAATCCATTAATAAATTGGACGTATGTTGAAGTGTTGGATTACGTAAAGGAATTTTATGTGCCCTACAATCCCCTCCATGATAAAGGATTCATCAGTATTGGATGTGCGCCTTGCACAAGAGCCATAGAGCCTGGTGAGGATCCAAGAGCGGGACGGTGGTGGTGGGAAACATCGCAAAAGGAATGTGGCTTGCACGTGCAGGCTCCAGAGACAGTGAAATAATATTTTTCAATCCGCAAACCGATCGTCAACTAAATATGAGTGAGTACCGACTGGACTATCTTGAACAACTTGAGACGGAAAGTATACACATCTTTCGCGAAATAGCCGCGCAGTTTGAGCGTCCTGTTTTATTATTTAGTGGGGGTAAAGATTCGATCACGCTGGTACACCTTGCTAAAAAAGCATTTGCTCCCGGCAAGATTCCTTTTCCACTAATGCATATTGACACGGGCCATAATTTTTCGGAGGCACTGGAATATCGTGATTGGCTTGTGCAGGAAACAGGTGCGACTTTAATTGTTCGTAAAGTAGAAGACACTATTAAAGCAAAGAACCTTACTGAGCCAAAAGGAAAATTTGCCAGCCGGAACTGGCTTCAGACGTACACATTGCTTGATGCGATCGAAGAGCTCAAATGTGACGCATGTATTGGCGGAGGAAGAAGGGACGAGGAGAAGGCAAGGGCCAAGGAAAGAATTTTTTCGGTGAGAGATGAGTTTGGTCAGTGGAATCCAAAATTGCAACGGCCTGAGTTATGGAACATTTACAATGGTCGAATTCATAAAGGCGAAAATGTTCGCGCCTTTCCAATCAGCAATTGGACGGAACTCGATGTTTGGAACTATATACGAAAAGAGAACATTGCTTTACCTTCTATCTATTTTGCTCATGAGCGTGAGGTGATAGAACACGAAGGTCAATTAGTGGCAGTATCTCCGTTTATCCGGATAGACGATACGGATGTGATTCTGAAAAAGAAAGTGCGTTACCGTACTGTAGGTGATATGACATGCACGGCTGCCGTGGAATCAAATGCGGTGACGCTCGATGAGGTGGTCAATGAAATTATATTAACGCGAATCAGTGAAAGGGGAGAAACTAGAATTGATGATAGGGTCACAGAAGCTGCCATGGAAGACAGGAAAAAGAATGGATATTTTTAAATTCAAAATTCAAAATCAAAAAACCTTTGTCAGTCATAAAGAATAAGGAGAATGATTTTGACTTTTGATTTTTGACTTTTCTAATTATGGATATTTTAAGATTTATAACTGCAGGAAGTGTCGATGATGGGAAGAGCACATTGATCGGTCGATTGCTATACGACAGCAAGAATATTTTGATCGATCAGTTGGAGCAATTAGAAAGGCAAAGCAAGAATAAAGAGTCCGGTGAAATTGACCTGGCTTATCTCACTGACGGACTGCGGGCGGAAAGAGAACAAGGGATCACGATAGATGTAGCCTATCGGTACTTTACTACGCCAAGACGAAAATTTATCATTGCTGATGCACCTGGTCATGTGCAATATACCCGCAACATGATAACAGGCGCATCAAATGCCAACCTGATCATTATTTTGATCGATGCAAGGCAGGGAGTGGTGGAGCAAACACGTCGCCATTCAATTATTGCCTCCCTGCTGAATATCCCGCACGTATTAATTGCCATCAACAAGATGGACCTGGTAAATTACTCGCAGGATGTTTTCAATGATATCGTGATCGACTATGCAGAGGTGGTAAAATCTTTAAACCTGCATGATGTCCATTATATACCGGTAAGCGCATTGCATGGAGACAATATTGTTGAGAGGTCCGAGAAGATGAGTTGGTATGAAGGAGAATCTTTACTTCATTTTATCGAGAACATAG
>VBAQ01000002.1:6488-13779 GCA_005883765.1 Bacteroidota bacterium | reverse complement strand
CACGACGTAAATCTCACGGATGCGAGGTTTCCTGTGCAATATATTATTCGTCCGCAAACCGAAGAACTCCATGATTACCGTGGCTACGCCGGCAAGATCATCAGTGGCATTTATAACAAAGGAGATAGGGTGACTATCCTGCCATCAAGGTTAACGAGTACAATCAAATCAGTCGAAATTGGAGGAACCGAGGTCAATGAAGCTTTCGCGCAACAAAGTGCCGTGCTTCAATTGGTGGATGATATTGATGTGAGTCGCGGAGATGTGATTGTAAAAAATGATAATCGGCCCAAGCTGAGCAATGAACTGGATGTACTTCTCTGCTGGATGGACAGTAAGCCACTCCTTCCCGGCAACAAGTATTACCTTCAACTAAATAGCCGACTTGTGAGAAGCGTGGTTCGGGAGATAGAATACAAGTTAAATGTAAACACACTCGAAAAAGAGTACAATCCAGCTAGCGTGGGGCTAAATGATATTGTGAAAGCCACGGTCAAAACAGCCTCAGAAATTCCGTATGATTCATATTCTGATCTGCGTGCAAATGGAGGAGTCATCCTGATTGATGAAACAAGCAATGTCACCGTCGGAGCTTGCATGATTCAGTAAAGCGACTGAATCCTCCTAAATGGAGACTGATTGTTCGAAAAAAAGAGCTGAGGGAAAAATAAAAGATGTTATGTCGGAACGTAAGTTGAATAAAAATATGAAGTTTTGCCCTCCTCTCCTGCGGAGAGGGGCAGGGGGTGAGGTCTGGATGGCCGGCAAAGTCGTCATCGCCGGCGCCGGCCCTGGTGACGCGGATCTCATTACGGTAAAGTTGCAAAGGCGATTAGCTGAAGCTGACGTTATTATTACTGATCGCCTTGTGAATCCTGCTATCGTTGAAGAGTTTGCCAGAAAAAATGCTGAAGTAATTCTTACAGGTAAGCAAGGTTACCATGACGGTTCAGTATCGCAGGAAGAAATTAATCAACTGATGGTTCGCCATGCCTTAGCAGGAAAAAAAATCTTGAGGTTGAAAGGTGGCGACGTAGCTTTTTTTAGCAACGTACTGGACGAACTAAGATGTTTGACGGTAAATGAAATTGAATTTGAAATTATTCCGGGCATTACAGCTGCATCTGGCGCCTCCGCATACGCTGGGATTCCTTTAACAGCCAGGGGATTTTCCCGGGGAGTACAATTCCATACTCTTCACCAATGCAGCCATTACACTACCGAAACATGGAAACAACTTGCTAATTCTGCAGAGACGCTTGTTTTTTATATGGCGGCAAAAAATATTACTGATCTCACTCAGCTACTTCTCAAATACACAAGAAAGCCAAACACGCCAATGGCCGTTATTGAACAAGCAACAACAATCCATCAACGCGTGCATGTCACAAGCTTAAAAAATTGTTCGAAGGATTTTGCAGGTAAAGATTTTAGTTCCCCGTCGCTGGTTATTATAGGCAAAGTTGTGAACCTCTACCAGCAGTTTAACTGGTTCAGCCATGGCGAACATGGAAGTGTGTTTAATGAATTGATCGTGGCGAAATAGTTTTTCTTCAGCAATTCATACTGCTTCTTTTTCCACTAGCACAGCCTGCTCGCGATATTGTTTTGCATAAGCAACAAAATCCTTTGCCTGTTGCAGATAGCTCGTTGCAAATTCTTCGGAAGGGTCCGCTTCATTCATCTTCAAAACACTTTCCTTAAAACTGTTTGTTGCTGTGTATAAACCCTGCTGGGTAAAATGAGTATCAAAATCCTTTAGTATGCCCACCTGTGTGTTACATTGTACGCCTTGCTGCAATAGCAACGCTTTAGCAGAATTTACAAATGCGGAATAGGTATTATAAATCCCATCGGCATAAGCTTTTCTATCAATGCATTCCTGGCCCCATTCCAATTTTTCTTCTGCTTCAAGGATGAGAGTTCCTACGAGGTCGATCATTACGCCTGCACATTCACCCACGCCAATAGCAGTGGCATACTTTTCTTTTTCTCCCCAATCGATATAATCTTCGGCAAGAAGTGTTTCGAGGGAAGCATGCGGCTTCAATAGGTCGTAAAAATATTTTTCGCCTGCGCGATGTGTGTATTGCAAATATGTTTCACCATCCCGGCGATTGGATTTATAGTCATCCAGCAGGGATCGCAAAACGTCAGGGCCGCGCTTACTGGGTACTTTGATTACCTTATCGGCAATGCTTCCGTTACCACTACCCATCACTCCTCCACCAATCAAGACTTGTAATGCTGGCAAAACCTGTCCTTTAGCTTTGAGAGAACTTCCATGAAAACCTATTGACGCCATACCATGCTGTCCGCACGAGTTCATGCATCCGCTGATCTTGATAGCAATATCCTTGTTGTATAGAAATTCAGGGTATTCTTCTTCAATCACTTCAGATAGTACTTTGCTGATGCCCGTACTGTTTGAAATACCCAGGTTGCAGGTATCGGTTCCCGGACAAGCTGTAATATCAGCCACACTGCCGAATCCTGCAGATGCAAGGCCTTCCTGTTCCAACACACTATAGATGTATTCGAGATGCTCGGCCTTAACAAAACGAAACTGGAGTCCCTGGTTAATAGTTATGCGGACATCGTCGGCAATGACAGATCCAAGCTTTTCAATTAATCTGCGGCTGCTCTCAGAACTTATATTTCCGTTTAGTACTCTAACATATGCGACAAAATAACCCGCCTGCTTTTGCGGAAAAACGTTTGTCTTTTTCCAGATCTCAAAATTCAGAGGATTTTTTATTTCTGTTTTCCCTTCTGGCAATGTATAGGTAGGTAATGACGGATTTTCAAAGCCGCTGGTATTAATTTTATATCGTTGATAAGTCAATGATATTTGTTCAGCATTCACCAATTCATTGAATGCGTCAATACCAATTTTCTGGATCAAAAATTTAATGCGTGCCTTATGACGGCTTGCGCGTTCGCCATGACGGTCGAATACCCTAAGTACGGCTTCTATATAAGGTACCAATAAATCCTCTTCAAGAAATTCATGAGTAGTTACTGCCAAAAAAGGCTGCGCGCCTAATCCGCCACCAACCATTACTTTGAATCCTCGTTTTATTTCTCCATTCACTTCGCGAACGCGAGGAATGGCACCAAGGTCGTGCATGAACGTCAGAGCTGTATCTTTTTCGCTGCTGGAAAAAGCGATCTTGAACTTTCTTCCCATGTCCTGGCACACCGGCTTTCTTAAGAAAAATTCAAATACCCCGTGTGCGTACGGAGTTACATTGAAGGGCTCATCAGGATCAATTCCCGCCTGGTCAGACGCAGTTACATTTCTTACTGTGTTGCCACATGCCTCGCGAATGGTAATGCTATCCCGCTCAAGCAAAGTCCACAGTTCAGGCGTTCTGTCAAGACTTACAAAATGTATTTGCACGTCCTGTCTTGTTGTAAGGTGGAGATTACTGATAGCAAATTCATCGGACACATCTGCAATGCGCTTCCATTGGGCCAATGTCATTTTACCATAAGGCAGTTTTATGCGTACCATTTGCACACCGGGCTGGCGCTGTCCATAGACGCCACGGGCTAAACGCAGGCTGCGAAATTTTTCTTCCGGAATCTTTCCCTCCTTGAATTCATGGATCTTGCGTTCCAGTTCAAGAATGTCTCTCTCAACAATCGGATTTTCAAGTTCAGTACGAAAACTCTGCATGATCTTTATTTTAGTAGCGGGCAATTGTGTATCAGGCAATTACCCTACTTGTTTAGTGGACTATAAAAGTAAGCATCAATCGTCTACTATTCAAATAAATTTTGAAAAACGAATGACCGTTTATCATAAGAGGCAAAAAAAATTGGAAAAAATTAATTTATTAGTCTACTAGAATAGTAGAGAATCCCTATTTTTACACTTCCTGGTTAATCAGATCAGATGTCAAACGTGCTAATGCAAGAAGAGGTAACTATCATAAAAGAGTCTTCCCCGGTTCAGGAGCACAAGAATCAATTGTATCCAATCTTCTTGAAACTTGATCAATTGGAAACGTTGATCGTCGGTGCGGGTAATGTTGGATTGGAAAAATTGCAATCCCTGCTTTCCAATTCTCCGGAAGCGAAGCTTACCGTAGTGGCGCCGGAGGTAAAAGAAGAACTCAGACAGCTCGTGTCAAGACATTCTTCATGCGAGATTCTTCAGCGTTCATTCCAGGAATCAGACCTCAATAATAAAGACCTGGTTATCCTGGCTACAAAAGATCGTCAACTGCATGAATACATTAAACATCTTGCAAAAGAAAAAGGTATCATCGTAAATGTAGCAGACACGCCGGATCTGTGCGATTTTTACCTCGGCAGTATCGTTCAAAAAGGAAGTTTGAAAATAGCGATTTCTACCAATGGGCTTTCTCCGACCATCGCTAAGCGCATAAAGGAAGTGATCAATGAGATGATACCAAAAGAAATGGAAAGTGTATTGCAGAATATGACAACAATAAGACAGAGGCTGAATGGAACTTTCGAGGAGAAGGTAAAGCAACTGGATGAGCTTACAAAGATGTTGGTATCAAAACAAATTACTCTTGACGAAATAAACAAGCCGGAACAAAAGCGCTGGCAAAAAATTGTAAAGTGGTGTTTGTTCGCGTTTTGTTTTATGATCATTGGACACACCATTTTGTCCTATGTTCCCTTCGGCAAAATAATGGTTGGCATCAAGTCTCTCTCCCAGGCAACGGAAACAAAACCATTTTTGCTCATGCTACTCACAGGATTCATCGCTCAAATGGTTGATGGTTCTTTGGGAATGGGATATGGTACGATCTCTACTACTTTTTTATTGGCTAACGGTGTGAGTCCTGCTATTGTCAGCAGCCGGGTTCACTCGGCAAGAGTTTTTTCAAGCGGTGTCTCGGGCTATAGTCATCACCGTTTTGGTAATATCAACAAAAAATTATTCAGGGCATTGGTGATACCCGGTATTATCGGGGCTATTATCGGAGCATCGCTTGCGTTTTTTGCTCAGAAATATTCGTCATGGGTGCGATTGCCGCTTTCATTATACACTTTTTACCTTGGTTATTTTATTTTGAGAAAAGCATTTGCAAAATCGAGGTATCATTCCAAGGTAAAAAAGGCCGGGTGGCTTGCGTCGATTGGTGGTTTTATGGACTCTTTTGCCGGGGGTGGCTGGGGAACATTAGTTACCAGCACCCTATTGTCAAAGAGAAGAAGTCCGCGTTATGTAATTGGTTCAGTTTGCCTGGCCGAATTCTTTGTAGTTTTTGTAAGCTCAATTACTTTTTTCATTCTGTTGAGAAGCATTCCAATTGTTGATGTAGCCGGGCTTATCGTAGGAGGGCTCATCGCTGCACCTATTGCGGCAAGACTCGTGGGAAAGGTTCCGATAAAAGCTATGTTTATTGCAGTGGGGGCATTGGTTATTTTGACGAGTTGCAATACTTTCTGGAATGCAGTCAGACAAGTATTCCCTTAATTGAATTCGATAATTCTCTAAAATGCATTAGCGAAATACTTTTTGACTTGAGATTTATCTCACATGACCGTGAGATTTTTTTAGAACTAATTAGTCTACAAAATTTGTAGACTACTATCAGAAAACGAAATCAAAATTTATGAGAAGATCAACCAAACAATTATTATTAGCCAGGAAGAAGGAAAGAAGAAAGCTCACACTTTTCATGTTTTTGCAGTTCTTATTATTTCATCTCGCTTTTTCACAAACTGGTATTCTTATTGAAATTTCAGGCCAGGTGACGGACCAGGAAAAAAATTTGCCATTGCCTGATGTAAGTGTACAAATAAAAGGTACTGTTGCAGGCACAGTGACTAATTCCACGGGAAGTTTTGTGCTGAGGACAAAAACAAAACTTCCATTTACACTCGTTTTTTCGTCTGTAGGATTCAAGCCGCAAGAGTTAGAAGTAAAAAACCTTGGTTCTAATCTGCAGGTTGCTCTTTCTACGCAAATTGTTTTGGGAAATGAAGTCGTGGTGACAGCTTCTCGCGTGGCCGAAAGCATCTTGAAGTCACCTGTCGCTATCGAAAAATTGGATATAAGAACAATCAAAGAAACACCCGCGCCGAGTTTTTATGATGCCCTGGAAAATGTAAAGGGAGTGCAAATGACCACTTCAAGCCTCACTTTTAAAGTGCCGAATACGAGAGGGTTTAATATTCCAAATAATTTTCGATTCATGCAATTGGTAGATGGAGTGGACATGCAGGCTGCTACCTTAGGCGTTCCTTTGGGCAATGCGATCGGTCCAACTGAATTGGATATTCAAAGTGTAGAGATTACTCCCGGTGCAGCGTCTGCCTTGTACGGTATGAATGCCATCAACGGGATGGCCAACCTCATTACTAAAAGTCCATTTAATTTCCAGGGACTAAGCGTGTATCAAAAAACGGGCATCAATCACGTTGACGGAATAGATCATTATCCCTCGATTTTGACTGAGTCAGCAATACGTTATGCAAAGGCGTTCAACAATAAGTTCGCATTCAAATTAAATTTTGGATACTTGCAGGGCACTGATTGGATCTCAAACACACGTCTCGATCAAAACACAAACAATCTGAAAAGCGCTAATCCTTCATATCCTGGGCTCAATGGCGCAAGCAATGTTGCCTTTGATGGTTGGAATAAATACGGCGACGACGCGCTGGCGGGAAGCAACATAGTTTCGATCACGGGTCTTACTATCGATGGCCAAAGCAATCGCAGCCTGCGAGTGGGGCGCACGGGTTATTGGGAAAATGAGCTGGTTGATCCAAGGGTTGAGAACTTGAAGTTTGACGCAGCTTTTCACTATCGGATAAATGATAAGGCTGAATTATCCTATTCATACCGGGTTGGAAAAATGGATGGTGTATTTCAACGGGGAAATAAGATCAAACTTGATGGTGTGTTAGTTCAAAATCACTCATTACAGTTGAAAGGAAATAACTACACCATTCTTACTTATGTTTCGATAGAGAACACCGGCAATTCTTACAATGTAAAACCGTTGGCAGATAACATGGATCTGTATACCGGCGGCGCCAGCGACACAAAGACTGCTACGAGTTGGGGAACGAAGTTTAAAAATGCGCTGAGTGCATACGCCGCTTCCGTCGGAGGACTGACTTCTGCAAATCTCGCGGCCGCTACGCAATTTGCCCGTCAGCAAGCCGATGCCAGTCGCGCCATACCGGGCACTGCGCGATTCGATTCGTTAAAAAATATAATCCGCCACATTAACAACTGGGACATCAAATCAAGTTCCATTCCTGATGCGCCGGAAACAGGGGGGGCCGCGTTAAT
>VBAQ01000002.1:0-6465 GCA_005883765.1 Bacteroidota bacterium | reverse complement strand
GCCTGTATCATACGGAAGCGCAATGGGATCTTTCCAGCAAAGTCAGGATTTTTGACTTGCTCATTGGTGGAGACGCGCGCATTTACCAAGTGATTCCTGATGGAAACAATTTTGTTGATTTTTCACGCCCGATCGATGAGAGGAACAAGCCGTTAAAAGACGGAAGCTTTGGTGACGATGTGTACTACAAAAAATTTGGTCTTTTTTCCCAGGTCACGAAAACGTTCTTTGACGAAAAATTAAAATTGTTCGGGTCGTTGCGCTTCGATTATAATCCTGAGTTCGACCCAAAATTTATTCCACGTCTTGCGGCCGTATATACCCTGAAAGAAAAACATAATATCCGTTTTACTTACCAACAAGGTTATCGATTCCCCGCCTTGTTCGAAGCATTGTCGTATGTGAACAATGGAAGAGTGAAACGTGTTGGTAGCTTGTCGTATATCAATGAAGGATTAGGTTATCTTGAAAACAGCTATACGCAGGCATCTGTGGTTAATTTCAATGCAGTGGTAAGCGCAGCGGGAAATTCTGATTTATTGGTGTGGGCAAACCTCCCAAAGGCACGCCCGGAAAAAATGAATTCCTTTGAGATCGGTTACAAAAGTGTTTTGCTCAAAAATAAATTCGTCATAGATTTTGATGCCTACAGTAATCAGTATGATGGTTTCCTGGGACAGGTGCAGGTTTTTGTTCCGAAAGGCGAAACAGTGGGCAGTGATGCGGCGGTACTGGCGATGCTCGACAGGAATAGGGATGCAACAGCCGCTTCCGCAACTACCGTAGCCAGCAAAGGCCAGGATCGATATCGAGTTTATACAAATGCAAAAAACACCTATCACAATTTTGGATCGGCATTGGGAGTTACTTACAATTTCTATAAAAGGTACACCATTGCGGGAAATGTGAGTTTCAACACAATGAGATCAAATTCATCGAACGATATTTTTGTTACAGGGTTTAACACACCGAAATGGTCAACAAATCTTTCGTTTGGAAACAGGGAAGTGATAAAAAATATTGGGTTTAACATTGTATGGAAGTGGCAGGATGCATTTCTCTGGGAAAGCCCGCTGGTGACAGGAAATATTTCAGCCTACAACACGATAGATGCGCAGGTTAGTTTTCATTTCCCAAAATTGAAATCGCAAGTTAAACTCGGCGGGGCCGATATTTTAAATCACCGGTACCTGCAATATGCTGGGGGCCCTACCCTGGGAGCATTATATTATGTCACTGTGACTGTTGATGGCTTGCTGAACAAGTAGGGGAAAATTTTTCAAACTTTTACGGATCATCATCGAAAAAGACATGTCACCCTTCCAATATCCCGGCGGGCCTCAGGGACTTTATTTAATATTGCTAAAAATTGACTCATGTCTCCAGTCAATGTTGAACAAGAAGCCGGGATAGCGATCACTGGCAGAGATGCGAATGGATCCGTAAGAAAATCCATTTACTCGAAAATAACGGAAGACGGATGGGCTTTGTGGATCGGCGGATTTTTGATCGCGGTCGTCCTTATAATTTCTTTCGTTGTTACAGATTTCAAATTTACTTCACCGGTTTACCAGTGGTCAGATTCACATGACTTGCTTACAAAACTGTTGTCTGCACAAAATCTTGTTCTGATTGCAGGAATTGGTTCGGTGTTCACTGTTCTTTCTTTGGTTGCCGTATGGTTGTCCGGAGGCAGTCCCAAAAAATATGTTGCCGCATTTGTGGTCGTTTACGTTCTTGCAATCATTTCATTAATGATTGCGGGAAATAGATTTATCAGTAGTTATGGCATCGAGTATGTTGTTTTTGCCCTGGTCATCGGGTTGGCTTTGGGCAATCTCAACCTATCGCCTTCATGGTTAAAAGAAGCTGCTCGCTCAGAATTTTTTATTAAAACCGGATTAATTATTCTTGGAACCAGCATTTTGTTTACTGATATAGTGCGGGCTGGTTTGCCCGGTATTTTGCAGGCATTAGCAGTAGTAGTGGTCGTTTGGTTCTTTGCCCTGTGGCTTTCGCGAAAATTGAAAGTGGATGATGAATTTGGCGTGATACTCGCCTCAGCAGTTTCCATTTGTGGCGTATCGGCAGCTATCGTTGCCGCCGGAGCTATTAAAGGCGATAAAAAGAAATTATCTTATATCACGGCATTGGTCTTATTGATTGCTATTCCCATGCTGATTCTTCAACCCTGGATCATTAAAAAATTTGGCATTCCTGAAATCATCGGCGGCGCATGGTTGGGGGGAACGCTCGATACCACAGCGTCGGTAACTGCAGCATC
Source organism: Bacteroidota bacterium (assembly GCA_005883765.1). Taxonomy (GTDB): domain Bacteria; phylum Bacteroidota; class Bacteroidia; order Chitinophagales; family Chitinophagaceae; genus VBAU01. The sequence continues at coordinate 4,181 of VBAQ01000002.1, read as the reverse complement.
TCAGCTAGTGGGACCACTAGCCCTTAAAGCCGGCGTCATTGTCAAATTTTCCCAGAATGTATTGATCGGCCTTGCTGCATTTTTAATTGCCACATGGTGGACACTAAAGAAGGAACAAAAAGCAAACGCAGAGAAACCGGGATTGAAGGTAGTATGGGAAAGATTTCCAAAATTTGTTTTGGGATTTATTGCGACCTCCTTACTTTTCTCTTTCCTCATTCCGGTTGAAACAACCAAGCAGATCAGCGGCTTTTTAAATAGTTTGCGCACGATATGGTTTGCTTTGGCATTCGTGTCCATTGGTTTGGAGGCAAAGTTTTCCGATCTCGTAAAAACGCAGGGAGGCAGACCAGCGCTTGCGTTTACAGGTGCCCAATTGTTTAATATTTTCTGGACCTTGCTGTGGGCTTATTTATTATTTGGAGGAATATTATTTCCTGTACCTGAAATAAGATAATTTATGGCAAGAATACCACCAATAACAAAAGATGAAATGACGCAATCAATCACGGAGGCATTTCAAAAACATGTGCGGGAATACAATGCACGCATCACAAATATGAAGGCAAGTCTTGGCCATTCTTTGCTTTCGTTTGAAATATATATGGAATGGTATCCCTTGTACGCAGAAGTAGAAAAAATATTGGGCAAACGGCTGGCATATCTTTATGCCTATTCGATATCTTACGCGTCTGACTGCCCGCTTTGCTCGACATTTTTCCGTAAAATAATTATCGATGCGGGGGAAAAGCCGGAAGATCTGCAATTGACGTCCTCACAACAAACAGTAATTGAATTTGGGAGTGCTATTGCAAAACATCATGGAAATATTGCGGATGACATTTACAATGCCATGGCTACCCAGTACAATAAAACAGAAATGGTTGTCCTGATAGCGTTCGCGGGTCAAATGATCGCTACAAACGTTTTCAATAACGTGATTGAGACCGATATCGATGAGTATCTTACTGACTATTTACCGCCAGCGAAACATATTTTGAAATGAGCAATGATCTGACCGATAAAACAGCTTTTATTACAGGTGCTGCCCATGGGCAGGGCAGAGCCACTGCTCTCGCTTTGGCTAGGGAAGGAGTGAACATTATTGCATTTGACATCGCCGAGACACTTCAGTATCCCGGGTACAAACTGGGTACTCCAAAAGATTTGGAGTCATTAGCAAAAGAATGTAGTTCATTGGGCGTTCGGTGTCTTCCATTCGCAGGTGATGTAAGAAAAGACGACGATATTGTGAAAGCAGTCGATCGAGCCGTACAAGAATTTGGAAAAATAGATATCCTGTTTAACAATGCTGGCATCTGTGCTTACGGACTAGCCCATGAATTGACAGAAAATGAGTGGGATGTTATGCTTGACATAAATCTCAAGGGAGCATGGATGGTAGCAAGACGAATTATTCCGCTGATGATCAAACAGCGGGGAGGAGTCATTATTAACAACTCTTCAGTTGCCGGTTTGCGGGGAATGAATCGTTTAAGCCATTATGCTGCATCCAAATGGGGATTGACGGGGCTTACCAAGTCATGGGCAATTGAATTAGCGCCGCATAATATCAGGGTTATATCCATTCATCCTACTGGTGTGAATACACCGATGAATGATGGTCTTGCAGAATTGGAAGGATTAACACCAAAAGAAATTGGTGAAAAGAGTGCCGGCAATCTTATTAATGTTCCCTGGGTAGAACCGGAAGATGTGGCAAACGCTGTTGTTTTTCTTGCATCCGGCAAATCAAGATTTGTTACAGGTTCGCAGTTTGTATTGGATGCTGGTCTTTTAAGTAAATAAATTTTGACAGGATATGAACAACAAATAAAAAATAGAAATGCAAAAAATTTATTTAAGTGATGCGGGTCCAAAAGTTTCACCGGCTATTTATGGTTTTTACAGGTGGGGGGCGGATGAGATCAATGCAAATAAGATTGAAAGTATCGTTGATCTCTGCCTGGAATTAGGCATTAACACTTTTGATCATGCAGATATATACGGCGGTTATCAGTGCGAAGAAATATTTGGTGAAATAATAAAAAATAAAAGCATAAAACGGGAAGATGTTGTTTTGTTTACCAAATGTGGATTGGTTGTGCCGCATTCAAGTCATCCGGATGTCCGCGTTAAATACTATGATACGTCGAAAGATCATATTCTGAAAAGTCTTGAAAATTCATTGCGCAAACTAAGAACCGACTACATCGATATTTTTTTATTGAACCAGCTTGATCCCCTTTCAAATCTTGAGGAGACCGCCGCCACACTTCAGAAATTGCGTGAAAGTGGAAAGGTGAAAAATATCGGGGTTGTAAATTTTTCTGTTTTCCAGCATCAACTATTAAGCTCTTATCTAAGAATTCCAATTGTAACAAATCATATTGAACTAAATCTATTAAATACAACAGCTTTTGATAACGGGCAAATAGATTATCTCAAGCAAAAGTATATGAGACCATTGGCTATGGCGCCATTGGCAGAAGGACAACTTGCAAACAGTATCGAAAAACGACCCTTGCTTATTCGCAGTAAACTGGAAGAGCTTGCACCTAAGTACAATGCAAATATTGAATCCATTGCCGTGGCATGGATCGTAAAATTGGGAGCACTCCCTTTGATCGGGACTACCAATGAACAGCGCATAAAAAATATTGCAAGATCGTTTGATATAAATCTTTCCAGGCAGGATTGGTATGAATTATATGAAGCGTCGAGAGGTGAGATTTGATGAAATATCCTTATTTCACCAGTCTCTTTCTCCACTTCTCCAGTTGTTGCACGGTTGCCTTCAGATCTTTCGGGATTGGAACTTCAAACTCATAAAGTTTGTCATCCGGTGCCATGAATTTTAATCGATAGGCATGGAGGGCAAGTCGACTTAATATGGGTCGTTCATCTTCCTCTTTTTTGGAAAGTTTGAAACGATGTTTTATCGAAGAAAGAAAAACGGGTTTGCCATCGCCATATAGATCGTCACACGCAATCGGGTGACCAATCTCCTTCATATGGACCCGTATCTGGTGTGTACGGCCCGTGTGGATCTGAAATTGAACCCAGGAGTAAATTCCAAAATCTTCCAGCACTTCATAATCCGTCAATGATTCTTTGCCCTTCCTGTTGATCACCATCAAACCTTTCTTGCTCGGATGCTCCATGATAGGTGAAGCGATGCTATCTTTTTTTTTGAGAGGAGAGCCCATAATAAGTCCCAGGTAAATTTTTTCTGTCTGCCGGCTTTCTGGATCCTTTGGTGCAAATTGTTGGGAAAGAAATTTATGTGCCACTTCATTCTTCGCAAAGACGATGAGACCACTGGTACCCCTATCCAACCGATGAACGGTAAATATTCGTCCATATTTCTCCTGCAAAATTTTTTTCAATGAGACTTCTGTTCCCTCACGATCCGGTATTGAAAAAAGTCCTGAAGGCTTATTCAAGACAATAAAATCATCATTTTCAAAAATCAGGATATCAGGAATTCTCATTTGCCAGCATTTTGAGTCTTCTTCCGGAAGGGTTTAGACGGGTTGAAGTATTTCAAAGCCCTGACTTCTTTTTCTGACAGGAATCTCCATTTGCCTCTTTCTACATTCTTTTTGGTTAGGCCGGCAAACATAACGCGGTCGAGATTTTTTACACTATATCCAAGGTGTTCAAATATGCGACGAACAATGCGATTGCGGCCACTATGAATTTCAATTCCCAATTGTTTTTTATCTTTTGAATCCGCATAAGCCAGCACATCCACCGTTGCCGGTCCATCTTCGAGCTTTACACCTCTTAATACCTGGTCAAAATCTTTCTTCTCGAGGGGACGATCGAGACCGACGTGATAGATTTTTTTCACCTCGTAACTGGGATGAGTTAATTTTTGCGACAATTCGCCATCATTCGTGAGCAATAGGACTCCTGAGGTATTTCGGTCCAATCTGCCCACGGGATATATTCTTTCTTTTATACGGATAAGATCCAAGACCGTTTTTCTTTTTTGAGGATCATCAGTGGTCGTAATGTAATCTTTGGGTTTGTTGAGAAGTATGTAAACGAGATTTTTTGCGAGGGACAGTTTTTTACCATTTAATGTGACCTCGTCTTTCGCGGAAACTTTGTGGCCCGGTTCAATGTTTAATGTGACCTCGTCTTTCGCGGAAACTTTGTGGCCCGGTTCAATG